>CAYNNW010000019.1:0-9435 GCA_964398435.1 uncultured Gaiellales bacterium
GTCTCGCCGAACCTGTTGGCTAGTGGGACCTGAATGCCCCTCGGGCATGAGCCGCGCCTTGTGCGCCAGTAACAACGCCATCTCCGCGATGCCCCGCTCCGCCTCCGTGCCTCCCAATCCCATGCCTGGCTCCGAATGAGACCAGGTACCGTCGACAGGGCGCCCACCGCAAGCGGAGGGAGGGGAGGGAGTGTCGCTGAACAACCTGCCAGGGGGGAGGGGGGTGAATGGCAGGTATCTGGCGGGCGCCCTGTCGATCGGTTGTGGGGGAGGGTGCCCTCACTTCGACAGGGGTGTTGCGTCAGATGCGGTTATCCGGCTGGCTGGCCCCGCCGCGTCGCCGCCGTGGCCTTCTCTGGCCGCCTGATCGCGATCGCACCATTGAGATGGGAGTGACCTCGCCCCGCGCCCGCGTCACGGTCGCTGCCGTTGTATCCAGCGCAATATCCAGCACTTGGTCGATGTGGTCGACCAGGTGGAAGGTCATGTGCCGTGCCAGCTGTGCGGGGATCTCGGCCAGGTCGTGCTCGTTGCCCTCGGGCAGCACGACGTGGTTCATTCCGGCCCGCCGCGCAGCCAGACACTTCTGCTTGACTCCGCCAATCGGCAGCACGTCTCCCGTCAGGGTCACTTCGCCCGTCATGGCAACGTCGCCACGAACGGGCACGCCGCGCAGCAGCGACACCAGCGCCGTTGCGATGGCGATCCCGGCAGACGGCCCATCCTTGGGGATGGCACCCGCCGGGACGTGCACATGAATATCGTTGTCAGCGAACCAGCTGCGTTCCTTGGGGTTCAGCGCACTGGTTGAGCGAAGCCAGCTTGCTGCGGCCCGAACGGACTCCTCCATGACGCCGCCCAATTGACCCGTGATCTGCAGCTTGCCACTCCCGGGCATGGCGGCGGTCTCGATGCGCATGATGTCGCCGCCGGTGGCGGTGACGGCAAGTCCCGTGGAAACGCCGGGGCGCTTGGTGCGGCGATGGTCATCTGCCGGGTAGCGGACACGTCCGAGCATCGCCTGCAGATCGGCCTCGTGGACAGTGAGGGCGGTTCCCGGATCGTCGACGATTGCCCGCGCCGCCTTGCGGCACAGGCGCGCCAGCATCCGATCAAGCTCGCGGACGCCAGCCTCGCGTGTGTACTGGCTGATCACCTGGCGCAGTGCCGCCGGCCGAACCACCAGTTGCCGGGCCTTGAGTCCATGCTCGCGCCGCTGTCGCGGCAGCAGGTGCCTGCGGGCGATATCGAGCTTCTCCTCCTCGGTATACCCGTCCAGTCGAACGATTTCCATGCGGTCGCGCAGCGCCGCCGGAATGGTGTCGAGGCGGTTCGCCGTGCAGATGAACAGCACCTGCGACAGATCAAATGGCAGGTCCAGGTAGTGGTCGCGGAAGGCGTCGTTCTGCTCGGGATCCAGCACTTCGAGCATTGCGCTGGCGGGATCTCCGCGCCAGTCCGCACCCATCTTGTCGATCTCATCGATCACGAACACAGGGTTGCGCGAGCCGGCGTCGCGAATCGCCCTGATGATGCTTCCGGGCAGTGACCCCACGTACGTGCGCCGGTGTCCGCGGATCTCCGATTCGTCCCGCACAGCGCCCACTGATAGGCGGACGAACTTTCTGCCCAGCGCGTCTGCGATCGAGCGGCCCAGCGATGTCTTGCCTGTTCCTGGTGGCCCGACGAAGCAGAGGATCGTTCCTGCGAGCTCTCCCTTTCGCAGGTTCGACACGGCAAGGTGATCGAGTATGCGCTCTTTGACGTCGTCCAGCCCGTGGTGGTCGCGGTCCAGCGTCTCGCGAGCCCGCTCGAGGCTGAGGTCGTCGGCCGTCAGGGTGGTCCAGGGGAGGGCCGCCAGCCACTCCAGGTACGTTCGGATGACGCCGTGCTCGCTGGACTGCTCCGGTGTGCGCAGCAGGCGGGCAAGTTCGCGATCGGCGGCGATGCGAGCCGCTTCGGGAAGGTGGGCAGCGTCCAGTTGATCGCGCAGATCGGCTACTTCCGGCGACGCCTCTTCGCCGAGCTCCTCCTGGATGGCCTTCAACTGTTGCCGCAGGAACCAGTCGCGCTGGTTGCGGCCCATCTCGCCCTCGACCTCGCTTTGAATGCGAGATCCCAGACGAACCATCTCCAGCTCGTGTGCGAGCAGGCCCAGCAGTCGTCGCAGCCGACGCTCCAGGTTCCGCTCCTCCAGCAGCCCCTGGCGTTCGGCCAGATCGAGCCCGGCGGATGCAGCGATCAGGTGCGCAAGGTCGGACACGTCATCAAGGTTGGCTGCAACCAATGCCAGCTCGTCGGGCAGGTATGAGGCTCGCTCAACGACCTCGGTGAACGTGTGCAGCAGTTGCCGCTCGATTGCTTCCAGCGAGCGCTGATTACGCTTCGTTCCCGTGTCGGCAATTTCGGTGACGTCTGCGGCGAAGTGCTTTCGGCGGGTCAGCGACACTCGATTCAGACGCACTCGCTCATCGCCCTGGAGCACCACGCGCAGGCTGCCATCGGGTAGTCGCATCACGCGGTGCACGGTCGCTCGCGTGCCGACCTCGTACAGGTCAGAGACAGTGGGCTCGTCCTCTTCGTCAAGCTCAGGGCGCGTTGCCACGACGACAATGTTCTGTTCCAGCTTGGCGGCCCGCTCCACAGCTCGAACCGCCGCTGGCCACGTCACGGCAAGCGGCATGACTGCGCCCGGGTAGACGACAGTGTCGACGGTGGGCAGGACGGGTAGTGTCAATGAATCAGCCATCGCCGCCGCGATGGTAGCACTGAAGCCAAAAGATCGGGAACGTCAGCGTGGAGGAACGACTACTCTGGACCACAATTCGGCTGCTTGATCCGCGGCGACTGAAGCAGCGGCTGAAGATGCTGGCAGTGGGGGTGGGCGCCGGCATGGCCGTCTGGGTACGGGCGGTCCACCGCGCGCAACGTGCGGCCCAGCGTCGTGAGCTGTCGCGCCGCGAGCTGGCGAAGGCCGCGACGACGCGCTGTGCGACGCTCGAGTCCTCGTTCGAGCGGGATGTCGCGGGTTCCACACGGCGGGAGCGCGGGCTGCTCTAGCTCAGCGGTCGCCGAGTGCCGAGAGCACAAGCTCGACCTCGCTCTCCGGCCCTCGGCCCAGTGCCACTGCCCTGTTGATTGCGGTGCTGAGCTCATAGCTGCCAACATCGGTACGGAGCAGTGCCAGCGCGATCCTCGCCTCGTCCGCGCCTGACCAGTCTGAGGGCGAATACGCTCGCGAGTTGTTGATTGCGGTGCTCAGGTCGTACGACGAGTAATCGTTCTCGAGGGTTTCCTCGACGAACCGCACCTTGATCGCTGCCGACCAGTCTGATGGCGCATACGCCGACACGTTGTTGATCGCCGTGCTCAGCTCGTAGGAAGAGATGTCGTGTGCCAGTGTGACGGCAGCCAGTCGGGCAACACTGGACGGGCTCCAGTCACTCCGTGCATAGGCCCGCGCGTTGTTGATCGCTGTACTGATTTCGTATGAACCTGCATCGGTGGCAGCTGCGGCTCGGGCAACCCGATCCTCATCTGCATCACTCCAATTCGATGGTGCGTACGACGCAACCGTAGATGTGGCCGTCAACAGCTCGCTGGACGTATACGAACCACCGCTCTCCCAGCCGCTACCGTTGTACCAGCCATCGCCGTCATACCAGCCGCTGTCGCCGGTGTCCCAACCGTCATCGGTACCGCCTGAATCCCAACCAGTGCCACCGTCGTCGGGACAGTCCCGCCCGAAGACTTCATTTCCGCCACCCAGTGCCAGCGCCGTGGCAGTTCCGGCGGCAAATGCGCCCACAACCAGTGCGCCCGTTCGAAGAATTCGACCTGCGTCCATCATCGTCCCCAGTGCTCGTTGACCACCCGGCCCCGGGGTGATCGGTTTCTCTCCGGGTTGTCGAAGGCCCGCGACTGCCGGTTGCACGAGGCGGTGGCTGAGATACTGCCCGCATGGACAACGGAACACAGCTCAAGGGCCTTGTACTGGCGGGTGGCGCGGGAACGCGGCTTCGGCCGATCACGCACACCTCAGCCAAGCAGCTGGTGCCAGTGGCCAACAAGCCAGTGCTGTTCTACGGGCTGGAGGCCCTGGCAGCTGCAGGGATCAGTGAGGTCGGGATCATCGTTGGCGACACTGCCGCCGAGATCGAGGCAGCTGTCGGCAGCGGCGAGCAATTTGGTCTGAAGGTGACCTACATTCAGCAGTCCGCACCACTTGGACTCGCTCACGCGGTGTTGACCGCGGAGGAGTTCCTGGGTGACTCGCCGTTTGTGATGTACCTCGGGGACAACCTTCTGCGGGACGGAATCGAAGAGCTGGTCGGCCGCTTCCGGGCCGAGCAGCCGGACGCGCTGATCCTGCTCACCGAGGTCGATGATCCCTCGAGCTACGGGGTGGCTGCGCTGGACGGCGATCGGATCAGCAAGCTGGTCGAAAAGCCCAAGGATCCGCCGAGCAATCTCGCCCTCGTCGGGGTCTACGTCTTTTCGCCGGCGATATTCGATGCCGCTCGCGCGATCAGCCCATCATGGCGAAACGAGCTCGAGATCACCGACGCGATCCAGCATCTGATCGACGGCGGTCGCGTGGTGTCGTGGGCCAAGGTCGGTGGCTGGTGGAAGGACACGGGTCGTCTGGACGACATGCTCGAGGCGAATCGGCTGATTCTGGATCGGATTGAGTCGCGAATCGATGGCGAGGTCGGTGAGGGAGTTGTGCTCGAAGGCCGCGTCGTGATCGAGGCCGGTGCCCGCATCGAGCGCAGTCGTATTCGAGGGCCGGTGGTCATTGGCGCCGACACCACGGTCACTGACTCGTACATCGGCCCATATACATCGATCTACTGGGGATGTTCGATCGAGCGCGCGGAGCTCGAGCACTCCATCGTGCTCGAACAGACACGTGTCGAGAATCTTCCCGCGCGACTGACTGACAGTCTGCTCGGGCGCAACGTCACGATTGGACCACGCGAGGCATCGCCGGCCGGGTGCGTACAGATGATGGTCGGCGACTCGTCCCTGATCTGCCTCTGATGCAGCGAATTCTTGTGACAGGGGCGGCGGGTCAGCTGGGCGTCGACGTGGTGGCCGCAGCGGCCGAGTCGGGCATCACTGCGCTGGGCGTGTCGCGCCGCGAGCTGGACGTCACTGACAGCGCGCGTGTCACTGACATCGTGTCAGCCTTCCAACCCGACGCAATCATCCACTGCGCCGCCTGGACCGCTGTTGACGATGCCGAAGCACAGCCCGAGGCCGCTCGCGACGTCAACGAAGTCGGAACACGGGTCATCGCACAGGCGGCAGACGCCTGTGGTGCCCATCTGGTTGCCGTCTCGACTGACTACGTCTTCGATGGGCGTGCCGAGGCAGGGTATGCCGAGAACGATCCGACCGCACCCATCAACGAGTACGGCCGCACGAAACTTCTGGCCGAGCGGGCAGCACGTGAGGTGTGCTCCTCGGTGACGGTTGCACGAACGTCGTGGGCATTCGGCTGTCATGGTGCCAACTTCGTCAGAACGATCCTCGGGCTGGCGTCGACGCGTGATGCCATCGACGTGGTCTCGGATCAGCGCGGCTGCCCCACCTGGACACGACACCTGGCGGATGCGCTACTGGCAGCGGCTGAGTCGCGTATTCAGGGTACGCTGCACCTCGTCGGGTCGCCGGCGTGCAGCTGGCACGATCTCGCTGTGGCAGCGGTCCATGAGGCGGGGATCGACTGCGACGTCCGTGCGGTCAGCAGCGACCGCTTCCCACGCCCGGCGCCACGACCAGCCTGTTCAATTCTGCGGGTGACCCGACCAGAGACACCAGTCGTCGGCGATTGGCACGAGGGCGTCGCGGCAGTGGTTTCGGCGATGCGAGACGAAGGGGCGCTCGTCGCGCCGATCAGCTGAGGACGGAGGGCGTTATTCCCACCGCCCGCCAGGCGTCGATCACCGCATTGCGTGTTGACGATTCGCGGCCAGGCAGTTCGCCAGCCGCAGCGACCATCGAGTCGGCGAGGCCAGCGAATCCGAGGTGTTGCCGCATTGGCCGCCGCAACATTCCAAACACCAGTGGCTCGGTTGCGCTGTCACCAAGTCGCTCGATCACGCCGGCCATTGCGGCGCCCGGGATGTGAGCATTTGCGTGGGCTGCATGCTGGACCGATCCAGCTCCCTTCAGGCCATCTGGCACCGTATACATGATGTAGTCGTCAATATGTTGCGGCGCGGCGCGCAGCAACGGTCCATCTGCGGTCATCCGTACGTACAACGGTGTCTCATCCGGACGAATCAGGACGCGTAGTCGGCGCGCTCCCGACCCCGCAGGTGTTCCCGAAACCGCCCCGATGCGCCAGCCCTGGTCGGTAACGAGCGACGAGAAGGCGTCTGCCATGAACTCGCCGATAGCACCTGCCTGGCGGTCTTCAACAGATCCTCGGCCCGCGAAGCCCGGACGGAAATTGCTCATTCGCACATGCACGGCGTGGCCAATCTCATGCGCCGTGACGGTGGGGTCGGCCGCAAAGCTGATCCGCTCGCCGGCATGCTCCAGTGTCTCGGTGCTCCCCAGACGCACCGGGATGGGATCGCTCGACCGGGCTGCGGCGCGGGCGGCTTTGATCTCGGCGTTGCCGAAGCTCATGTCGATGACCGGCTGCAGCCTGTCGAGGAAGTCCGTGGGCGCTCCATGCCTGTCGAGCACGCTGCGGGCGGCTTCACTTGTCTGTCGGAACAGCGAGCCAGCCTCAGCAACGTATTCGGCCAATTGGCACTGCGCAGCGGTTTCTAGTGCCGCCCCCGACGCATCGGGCATCACGGCTCGGAGCGCAGCGGTGACCTCCGCATGATTCGCGGCAAACTCAATTCCAAAGCGTCTCAGCGCCTGCACGTCTACGGGCAGAACGGCCACTCAGGTATTCCCCCAACTCGTTGCGACGCCGGTCCCCTCGACAGGCATCACTACCGGAGTGTCGGAAAGCGGTGCTGAATCGTTGCCACTGGCGAAGCGGAATACCGCACCGTTACCGGGTGGTCAGGCGGCGGCGGCGCGCGCCGCAAGCGGACTGCCGAGCCGCAGGTACTCAACGGCGCGGCGCATGTCGTTCGTGTAGTCATGCGGGTCGGCCAGCACGCCGCGAAGCAGTGTCGCCCGTAGCGCTGAAGTGAGCAGCAATGCTCCGTGTTGGGCATTTGCGGCGAGCGCGCCCAGGATCAATCCAACCTTGTTGAGCTGCAAGGTGTTCAGTGCGATCAACGCATCAAATGCCTTGGTCACGTCGCCCTTCACCGGCATCGCGACCATGTCCTGGTCGTGGTTGATCTCGGCAATGTCGTGGTCGTGGCCGTCGTCGTAGTGGTGTGCGGCATGCCAGGGATGGCCCATCAGCACCGCGCGTGACACTGTGCGCCGCATCATTGGATCGGCCAACGTCTCGCCGATGATCCAGGCCCCCTGGCTTTCGCCGGCCAGCATCACGCGGTGATTGCCACCGTGCGCCGCGATTCCTGCAAGCACCAGTCGCAGCGTTGCAATTCCGGTGGGCATGCTGCGGCGCATGTGCCACGTTGCCTCGTACTCAAGCCGCACGAGACTGGCTGCGCCCTTCCATGAGTCCTGCACCGACTGTTCGAACCGGCGGTGAATCGTGTGATTGCTGGTGCCGGGCACCCAGATCACGATGTCGCGCTTGGTCCAGTCGATCGCGTTGAGTGCCCACTGTGCGTCGTGGATGGCCCGAGCCGAATCAACCGTCCAGCTGCCGCCGGCGCGACTGATCGTGCCGGGAAGCTTGATCTCTTTCGGGCGTGGCGCGGGTACGGGCCGCAGCGTGGCAGGCGACGGCGCAACCCGACGCCGGCTCCGTTGAGCCGCGTGTGCCGCCTTCCCTGGGGCGGCTGCCTGTGTCCCCCGCACGCGCATGCGTGAAACGTCGGCAGGCCAGCGCCTGGCCTTGAGCAGTTTCTCTGGCTGCGTGGCGCCAAATTCGCGAGTGCGCGATAGGCTTCACCCCAGTTCGTGTGCTGCCTCGATCATTGCCGCGCACCGGACCCCTGGTTTTTACGGAGGAAGTCGGTTCATGCGAATACTCGTCACAGGCGGCTGCGGATTCATCGGCAGCCACTTCATTCGACTGGCATTCGAGCGCCTCGATGGCGTCGAGGTCGTCAATCTGGAGTCGATGTCGTACGCCGCGAATCGTTCGAATCTCGCAGACATCGAGGCGCACGAGCAGTGGGCCTCGCGCTACAGCTTCATCGAGGGGGACATTGCTGATCCCCACGTCGCCGCCCGCGCCGTTGACGGCTGCACGCATATCGTCAATTTTGCAGCCGAAACACATGTTGACCGCTCGATTCAGGCTGCGCACGACTTCATTCGGACCGACGTTCTGGGGCCATATGTTCTTCTCGAGGCAGCTCGTGAGGCGGGCGTTCTGCAGCGATTTGTGCAGGTGTCCACCGACGAGGTCTACGGCTCGCGGCGGGAGGGGTCGTTCGTCGAGAGCGACCGCCTGTCCCCGGCAAGCCCCTATTCGGCCAGTAAAGCCGGTGGCGAACTTCAAGTGCGGGCACACATGACCACGTACGGAACGCCGGTGATCATCACGCGTGGTTCGAATACCTATGGCCCAAACCAGTACCCCGAGAAACTGTTGCCGCTGTTCGCAACGAACGCGTTGGAGGGAGAGCCGCTGCCGCTCTACGGCGACGGTCGGCAGGTTCGGGACTGGATTCACGTCCGTGACCATGCGTCAGGAATCCTGGCGGCAATGCTCGAGGGAACACCTGGTGAGGCCTACAACGTTGGTGGCGGGAACGAGCGTGAGAACCTCTGGATCACCCAGCAGGTGCTGGCGGTTCTCGATGTTGACCCGTCCCAGGTTCGCCACGTGGAGGATCGCGCGGGGCACGACTTCCGCTATTCGATTGACTCATCGAGCCTGAAAGCACTCGGCTGGCAGCCGGATGTCGACGTCGACCGGGGCATTGCGGACACGATCCGCTGGTATGCCGACAACCGCTCGTGGTGGCAGCCAATTCGCTCCGGCGAGTTCAAGGAGTACTACAAAGCGCAGTATGCCTCGCGCCTTGCAGCTCATTGAACCTGAACGGACTCTTTTCAGAATCCCCCTCATGCGCTGAGCAATTCGGCCGATACGTCATCTGCGATGGATGGTGCGAGGTCGACAACACGTCATGCTGCGCTTGGACGCCCGGCGGCGACCAATAACGCGTTGGCATCAGCGCGCCGTCTGCCCCGCGGGTGGTTGCTGGGTGCGGCGCTCGCTGTAGTTGTGACCCTGTCGCTGCTGGCCCCGGCCACTTGCGGCATCATCCTGGCGAACATCGAGCGCAACACCCTGATGCGCGACATGGAGGCCATGTACAACGCCCTGCTGCCGGGCGGATCGCTGCTCCTGAGCGGCTTCGTGGT
>CAYNNW010000019.1:9445-10724 GCA_964398435.1 uncultured Gaiellales bacterium
TGTCCAACGCGGCAGTCGAGTATCGAATCACCGGAAGAGGGTTGGGCCACGGTATTGGCATGAGCCAGTACGGCGCCCGCGGATTTGCCGACCACGGCTACACGGCTGAGCAGATCGTTCGCTACTACTACCAGGGCACCACCGTCGGGCCGGTTCCCAGCTCTGCCCGAACGGTGCGTGTGCTGCTCCGCAAGGGGCGTTCACAGATCAAGCTGACAACCACCGGTGCAAGCAGCTCCCTGCAACTCGCCGGAGGTGCGTGGCAGGTGCAGCCGAGTGGCTCAACGATCGTCATCCAGCGTGGCAGTGGGACGAGCATGTCGGTCAGTCGCGTGACGTCGGGTGTTACGACACGCCTCTCGTCCTCAACTGCGGGAGTTCAATTCGGCGGCCCAGACGGTGCCTGGCGGCCGCAGCTGACCGCCGACAATGGTGCCACGGCGCACCGCTACCGGGGCGCGCTGTCAGTTGTGGGGCGCAGCGACGGCCTGGCGCTGATCAACCGCGTGTCACTTGACCGGTATCTGCGCGCTGTCGTTCCCGCTGAGATTCCCGGATCCTGGCCCACCGCTGCGCTTCGCGCCCAGGCACTTGCTGCGCGCAGTTACGCCGTTGCAACACGCTCTGGCAGCGGCCCCTGGGATTTGTATGCCGACACCCGCAGCCAGATGTACCTGGGAATGGAGCATGAGCAGGCGAGCACCACGGCAGCTGTTGATGCAACGGCCGGGACGGGAATCCTCTATCGGGGCACCGTCATTCCGGCGTTCTTCTTCTCCACCAGCGGTGGGCGAACTGCGGCAAACGAAGACATCTGGGGCGGTGAACCGCGACCGTATCTGCGATCGGTGCCCGATCCGTTCGAGAAGTCGCCGCTGTCGTCGTGGCCCGGCGTTACCACCGTCCAGCCGGCTCGAATGGCGACCCTGCTGGACGGGTATCTCACGGGTCGACTGGTGCGGCTTGCATTGCGTCGGGCTCCATCTGGCCATGTGAAGTCCGTCAAAATCGTCGGCAGCGGTGGCACTACGGTCATGCCCGCGGGCGTCTTCCAATACCGGTTCGGCCTGCGATCCACCTGGTTTCGGGTGGAGCGCCTCGCTATCGGCGCGTCTCAACCACGTGTGGGCGCGGGGTCGAAGGTCGTGCTGAGCGGAACCGTGCCGCGTGGGCGCGGCACGACGTTGTGGGTGCGACGATCCGGCGGCTCCTGGGTTCGGGTGGCGGCAATTCGCGGGCGCGGCGCAAATGGCGCATGGAAGCGATCAGTGACGGTGTC
>CAYNNW010000019.1:10734-12501 GCA_964398435.1 uncultured Gaiellales bacterium
TGTCAACAACAAGTGAGTATCGACTGAAGCGGCGCGGTCGCATGGGTCCGTCCGTCACCGTCCGCACCTAACCACGTCGAATGAACGAGGCACCCCGTATGCGCAGATTGCTTGCAGGATCGATTGCCGTCGGCGTTGTGATGGCACTCGCGGCATCGGTCGGAGCTGGGTCCGCACTGGCTGATCGCCCGGCACGGGGCAGCCAGAAGCGGGCGATCAAGCGTGCCTTTCACAAGCGCCTTGCCCAGGACTCCGGCGTGGTGGTGATTCCCAAGACCTGCTATCGCCTGCGCGTCCGCCAGTCGACGGTCGGCAAGCGTTGGGCTCAGGCCACGATGACCTGGCGCGCCACGCATGCGCACTGCGTTATCTCCATGCAGCAGGGTGGTGGCATGATCCTTCGGCGGAGTGGCAGCAACCGCTGGAAGGTCAAGTCGGTCTTCGGCCCCAGCGGCCCGTCATCGTGCACGCGTCCAGCGTCCGCCGCCGTGATGTCAGACCTGTTTCCGGTCGCCTGCCCAGCGACTGCGTAGCGCTTACGATGACGCCACCCCAAGGCTCGCGGCGCGCTCAGCGCGTGCGCGCGTGATTGCCAGCTGACAGCAGCTCTTCCTCGGGAACCTCGCGCAATACCCGTGCCGGGCTGCCGACAACCAGTGTGCGCGCCGGGACGTCGCGATTGACGACTGCGCCGGCACCGACGAAAGCTTCTTCGCCGATCTCAACGTTGGGCAGCAGCACTGCGGCCCCACCAATGCGCGCGCCGCGACGGATGGTTGGTCCACCGAGCTGGTCAAACCGCGCCTGGGTGCGGCCCATGAAGTTGTCGTTGGTCGTTGCTACGCACGGGGCGATGAAGACCTGTTCCTCAATCGTCATGTAGGCGGTGATGTACGCGTTTGACTGGATCTTCGTGCCGCTGCCGATGGTGGTGTCGTTCTCAACGCAGCTGCCCCGCCCCACGATCACGCGGTCGCCGAGCGCGCACCGCTCGCGCACACTGACCTGGTCGCCCAGCAGACAGTTGTCGCCCAGCGACGTCCCTGCACAGACAACCGTCCCCGCGCCCACGGTACATCCGTTGCCGAGTTGCAGTGGTGGCAGTGTTCCGCCGGCAGCTGTTGATGCAGCGGACAGATATACCGGCTTGCCGAGAACGACGTTGTCGCCAATGCGGCAATCGTCGCCTATGACCGTGCCGGGGTGGATGACCACGTTTGCTCCGAGCGTAACCCGTGATCCGATGACGGCGCCCTGGTGAATGATGGCCCGCACACCCAGATCACAGTCGTCGCCGACCGCGACGTCGGGGCCGGTCAGGAGGCGGGGCGCGCGTGTGTCTTCAACCAGAAGCTGTGGCGATGTGGTGCTCATATGCGCACGGTATCAGTCGCGAGCTCAGGCGGTCGATGCAGCAGGAACCAGTGGCAGGGGGGTGCCCCGCTGTTCCAGCGAACGCTGCATGCCCTCGAGCACCTGTACAACCCGAACACCGTCCCAGCCATCGCTTCGCGGGGTGGTGCCATTGACGATGCTGTCGATGAAGTGCTGCGCCTCGAGCTTGAGTGGCTCGTCGGGTGCGATGCGCGGGATGTAGATGTCACCCTCGCGCTTGCTGATGTACTCGCCCCAGCTCGAGCGACCGCGGCGCTGCCCGTTGCCCTCGCGGTGGAATCCCTTGTCGTACACGGTTACCTTGCGGTCGGTCTCCATGTCGTCAAAGACGACCATCTTCTTCGAGCCGACGACCGTCAGCTTGCGGATCTT
>CAYNNW010000020.1:0-2211 GCA_964398435.1 uncultured Gaiellales bacterium
CAACGTCGAACCAGGCATTCCTTGCAAGCTACATGGCGATGACTCCGGATCTGGACGCATCAGCACGTGGCGGCTACGAGACCGCGATGTCGACGGCTGAGGCCACAACCCACGAGCTCGAGAACCGTCGGGCACGACTTCGCGCCCAGCTGGGCATCGTTGGACCGACCACGCCATTCGATGGTGCGGCTCCGGGCGCAAACGGGCAGGCAGGCGCCGGTGGCGCTGCTGCTCCTGCCGCGGGCTGAGCGGCGATGCTCTGATACCGTTGCGGGGTGTCAGGCCTGAATCAGCCAGCAATCCAGGTGAGTTCGCTGCGGCGCTCGTACAACGGTCGCGCGGCAGTACGTGGCGTGTCCCTGTCGGTTGCACGTGGCGAGATCGTTGCGCTGCTGGGCCCCAATGGTGCCGGTAAGACGACGACCGTTGAGATCCTCGAGGGATTCCGGCAACGAGACGGTGGCGAAGTCCGAGTATTGGGCCACGATCCGGCGTCTCGCGCCGAGCGATCAGCGTTGCGTCGCCGAGTCGGAATTGTTCCGCAGGAGGGCGGCCACTACCGCTACCTGACCGTTGGTGAAACACTTCAGCTGCATGCGGCAGCCTGGCCTGTGTGCCGCTCCAGCGATGACCTTCTCGCGCTGGTCGGGCTGGGCGACTCCGCGAACAAACGGGTTCGCGAGCTGTCCGGCGGTCAGCAGCGTCGGCTGGATGTGGCTGTGGCACTGATCGGTTCGCCAGAGCTGCTGTTTCTTGATGAGCCGACCACCGGTTTCGATCCGGAAGCGCGTCGTGCGTTCTGGCAGGTGATTCGCGAGCTGCGTGCAGGTGGGGTCACGGTGCTGTTGACGACGCACTATCTGGAGGAGGCGCAGGCGCTCGCAGATCGTGTCGTTGTATTGGCTGATGGTGTCGTCGTCGGTGAGGGTACACCCGCGGAGCTGGGAGACGCACTGGGCCTGCAGGACGTGATCGAGTTTCGTGTGCCGGCTGGTGTTGAGGTTCCTATTGACCGGATCGCTGCCAACGATGTGACTCTGGCCCACGCCATTTCAGAGGTGGGCGATCTGACACAGTGGCAGTTGCGCTGTGCACGGCCGACGCAGGTTCTGGCAGAGCTCTGCGGGTGGGCTGTCGATGCGGGGGTCGAACTTGAAGCGCTGGTCGTCAGACCACCGACGCTGGAGGACTCATATCGATCGCTGACGTCCGCAGCTCAACGCGAACCAGCGGGTACTGTATGAGCGTCTTCGTTGCACACCTGCGCGCTGAACAGCGGATGTACTGGCGTGGCCTCTCGAACGTCTTTTATACGTTCATCTTCCCGCTGATGCTGCTGGTCTTCTTCGCATCATTTGCTGATCCTGACGTGCTTGTCCCCGGCATTGCGGGGCTCGTCATCGTGGCGACGTGCTTTCAGTCACTGGCGATTTCATTCTCGTTCCATCGCGAGCAGGGCGTGCTGAAGCGGATTGCCGCCTCGCCCGCATCATTGGGCACGGTGCTGGCGGCAAAGGTTGCCTCCATATCTGCGATTGCCTGCTGTGAAATTGTCCTTGTCGCGCTTGCCGGGCGATTTGTCTGGGGCGTTCCACTTCCACAGGCGTGGGGGGTCGTGCTCGTTCTGCTCGCGCTGTCGATGGTCTGTTTCAGTGTGCTCGGCCTGGCACTGACTGTTGTCGTACGCAGTGCGGAGTCTGCTCCGGCAGTTGCGAACCTCGTGTACCTGCCGATGATGTTTGTTTCGGGCGTGTTCTACGAGGTTGATCGCATGCCACAGGGTGCACAGTGGGTGGGCTGGGCGTTTCCGCTTGCGCACCTGGCTGAGCCGCTCCGCGGAGCGTGGCACGGGAATGCTGGTCCCTGGTGGGTGCACGCTGCAGTGCTTGTTGGATGGACGTGTGTTGGAGCTGCTGTGAGCTGGCGATGGCTGCAGTGGCAGCCCGTCCCCGAGCGGGGGCGTCGCTCCACCTGAGCGTTGTTACTCTGCCGGATGGCCGGGAACGTAGCGGTCGTAGCGCTCGGCGAGGAACCTCAGCTCCAGAATCGTCGGGTGTACTCCGGCGGCCGGTTCGTGCAGCGATGAAATCGGGACCCAGGTTCGCAGTGCGACGTCACCGCGTGACAGCTCAGGGTCGTGCCGCCCCTGTTCCTCGTCCAGCGCCACAACGCGTACTGGGCGACGGATCACATCCTCGAGTCCAAGTCGCT
>CAYNNW010000020.1:2221-12327 GCA_964398435.1 uncultured Gaiellales bacterium
AGCGTCCGCCGTTGGCGCAGCCACTGGCACGGCGCTGCCTGCAGGCGGCTGCACACGCTCCGTGTGCCGGCGGCCGAGATCCTCAATGGCTTCGACGATCCCGGCAGGTGGACTACCGGAGTCGTGGGTCTGGCTGCCGTCGTCTGCACACCGGAAGACTGCCACCCCCACCTGGCCAGCGATGTTGTACTGACAGCCGACCTCGTCGAAGTCAGCAATCGCGTCGTGCAGCGGCACGCTGAGTGCCAGTACCGTGTCATTGAACTGCTCAATGTCGCTGAGGTGTCCGGTGGAGGAGGTCATGCAGCGGATTCTACTGCTGGCCGCGCCGGGCCAACGTTCCAACACGAGGCTGCGGCTCGATGCGAGAACGTGCAAATGTCCCGCAACGGGAAATTGAGAAAGGTAACGGGAATGTCTTCGTCACTGACTCCTACGATCGTGGGAATGCAGCAGCGTATGCGCGCATTCGCAAATGCAATCCAGACGCAGCGCACCTCATCGGACGCAATTCGCGCCGATCTGAACCGACTCCACCGGGAGCATGATGGCGGGGTACTACCGGCGTCCGACCCCAATATCGTCTCGGTTCGACAACGGGTACAGTCAGTCGCCGATGCGCTTGATGCTGCGATCGCCGTGGTGCGTACGCCCGCGGACTGGCAGACCGACACGCCATACCGCACCGCCGCAGAGCGGGCGCGGAGTCTTGCGCACCAGCTTGAGCGCCGACATTCAGTCAACTTGCACGGCCTTGCCAGTGACTTTGGACGAGTTACAACACCGCTGGGTACTGACAATGCACAGCTTCACGCCGACCATGTTGATCGCGCGGTCTCGTTGATCACTGATCGGGAGGGTGTGGTGCGGCAGGTGAGTGCCGGCGATCTCCACAAGACAGCCGAGCGACTTGCGGATCTGTCGGTCGCATACAGTGGTACTGACCTGGCGCTGCGGGATGCAATCGCTGGCGCACACGCACTCGTCGATCGCCGCAACACGACGACCTATCAAGATGACCTGCTCTATGTTGCGGACATTCGCGACACGATTGCGCCTGCGGTGGCAGCGGTGCGTGCTGAGTACAGTGGATTGGCAGCACGAATGATTCCGGACATGCTCCACGCGTCTCGGACTGGTGCATCAGAGCAGAAAGTTGTTGCTGCGCTGGATTCAGCCACGACGCTGATGAACACAGTGATATCCGCCCGCGAGCATGAGATTCCGGCGGCCAAGCTACTCGACCTGCTCAACTATGCGGGATCCCGCGTATCTGTGAACAAGGAATCATCGCCTGCGCGCGTGGCACTGCATGAGTCGCGGTTGGTGGCCGGTCTGGAATCGATGGCCACTCGTTTCGCCAGCACCTGACCTGTGGACGTTGAGCGGCGCGACGTGCCACTTATCGATACTCTGGGAGAGATGGCACTCGAATTCACTGGGCGGTAACGTGCTTCTGGCGGCATTGACGATCCTTGTTCTGACGATCAGCGCATTCGCTCTGCTGGTGCTGGTGCTCAAGTTCGGTCCAGGCCGCGGTACGTGGAACCAGCCAGCAGCGGCCTTCCGAGCCCCAGGGCGTGCGGTGAGCGGGTTGGTTGCCGGATGCGGCGTGTTGATGGCGGCCGCCTGCATTGTGCTGGCATCGTTGCCGGCCGGTGACGGCTTTGAGCTCTCACTGGTCGTACTGGGACTGGCAATGGCAGCGATGATGGGCCTGCTCGCGGCCTGCGGGGCGCTGGCTCCCCATATTGCAGGGAGCCGAGCGGTCGCGTCAGACGTGGCGGTCGATGACAGCGGCGAGTGACCCGTGTTCGGCGAGCTCTGCGATCAGCTGATCCAATCCAGCCGCAGCACCATTCCGAATGAGCGCCGCCCGCAGTGACGAGCGCCGCGCAGCGTCCTCGTCACCCAGAATCAGTTCGTCGTGCCGAGCGCCGCTTCGTTCGAGGTCGATCGCCGGGCGAAGTCCCTGCTGCGCCAGGTCGCGTGACAGGTGCAGCTCTGCGTTTGCCGTACCGGCAAGTTCGTGGTGGATGACATCGTCGAGTTCCTGTTCTCCGTCGGCCGATACGGTCCCGACGACGGTCAGCGAGCCCTTGCCTGGACCGTAGCTGCGCCCATGGCCGAACCAGCGTCGCAGTGACTGCAGCGCCCCTGGGAGCAGGCCACCGGTCAGGACGCGGTCATCGTCAGGAGCAAGGACATTCATTGCGCGACCCAGCCGCGAGAGCGAGTGGATCACCACCAACGCATCGTGCCCGGAATCTGCCTGTTCACGGGCATGGTCGATCGCTGTGGCTGTGGCGACGTGTTGTGCCGGCGGATCTTCCACGGTGCTTGCCAGTACCGTGGCGCCCGGGCACGACGCTCGCCACTCAAGCGTGTCGTCGAAGGGGCAGTCAACCAGGACAACCGTGACCTGCAGGTCTGGGACTGTGTGCATGAAGCAGCTGGTCAACCAGCGCGCCGCCTCTGATCTTCCACTGCCATCGCTGCCGACAATGATGGTTCGCTGGCCCAGGGCCCACGGACCGGCCAATTCGAGCGCTCCCCAGCGGGACGGGTCGTCGTCAGGGCCCTGCGGACGGTATCCGGTCGGGGCTTCAACGGGAATGTGAAGCGACGGATACTCGGGCGAACGCGGCAAACCGGATGGCTGATTCATGACCAATGCCTACCCGGATGATGCCCGCAGCGCACGCGTCGGGTAAGCTCTCCGCCACGACTCCTGCCCGGTTCGTCTAGTGGTCTAGGACGCCGGCCTTTCACGCCGGTAGCACGGGTTCGAACCCCGTACCGGGTACTCCATGGTGCGCATTGCCGTCTTGATACTCGCCTGTGCCGCGATTGCGCTTGGATTTCCGGGCTGCTCGGCCGCTCCCGCTGGCGGCCCAAGCGTGACGACCGCAACCAATGTGGTCACTGACGGGACCGAGACATCCACCGTCGTTGGAATCGTGCCCGCCAAGGTGTTCGGCTCGCCATATCCGGTCGAGTATCTGCTGCGCGAACTTGCCGACGACACGTTCAATGGCGTTCATCCGATTGATACGCGGAATCGGGATCGTGATCCGCATGCCGCTCCCCTGAGTGCCCGCCAACGGGCACGCATTGGTACTGCCGATGCGGTCTACGTCGTTGGCGAGGGATTTCGCCCCGCGCTCGATCGGGCAGTTGTCTCGACACAGGGCGAGGTGATCGACGTGCTCGAGTCGGATCGGCTGCTGGTGCTTGATGAGCGCGGGCGAACGCTGCCACATGGAGCGGCGAACGAGCACGATACCCGCCTCTACGATCCCGAGCGCCGGATTGACCCGCACATCTGGCTCGACCCGACGAACATGGAGCGACTCGCGGTTGATATTGCCTGGCGAATCGATACGTCCGAGAAGCCCCGGTTGCCACGCGTACGGGCGCGACTACGACGACTGGACGCAGCATTCAGTGCGGGCCTGAAACGGTGCGAGACCCGCGACTTCGTTGCCGGGCATGCGGCGTGGGCGTATCTGGCCCGCCGCTACAGATTGCGACAGCACTCGCTGGCGGGGCTCACGCCCGCTGATGCACGCAGCCCCGCCACGATCGCCCAGATGGAACGCAGAGCACGTGCCGCCGGGGCGCGCGACGTTCTGGTTGCGCCTGGCGATGACCTGCCATTGGCAAGGCGCGTTGCCACGTCACTGGGCGGCCATGTACGGCGAGTCGACCCGCTTGAGCGGTTGAGTCGCACTCAGCGATCCAAGGGCGCAACGTACGACAGCGTCATGCGATCGAATCTGAAGACTCTTCAGGCTGCATTACGATGCGATTCGGCAGGCGCACCGTCGTAACAGCCCCTAGTCGTCGCGGGCACTGACGTGAACCTCGCTGACCCCTGGCAAACCGGCCAGGGATTCCGCAACGTCGACGCGGTCAACCCCTGACTGAAGTTCACCACGCCAGGTCAGAAGCCGGTCCTCGGTGTCGATACCGGCGGACTCCGTCGTGAACGACTCGACAGCCGACAGATGTTCTCCCACAGCACTGACAATTCTGCTGGAGGAGTCTCGATTGGTGATTCGAACCGTCAACATCGTCGGGGCGGCCGATGGACTTCGTCGCGCGATCTGGTCATTGACCCACTTCATTGCAACCAGCGTGAACAACAGACCGCCCGTCAGCATCACGGCCAGATCAGGCATACCAGCACCGGCTGCCATGCCCACACCGCAGGCTGCCCAGAGGCTGGCCGCGGTGGTCAGCCCCATCACCGTGAATCCACTTCGAAGGATGACACCGCCGGCGAGAAAGCCAATACCGCTGACAATCTGAGCCGCTACGCGGGCGGGATCACGCATCGGCGGAGCAGGCAGATCCTGCTGGGCAAGCGAATGATAGAAGTCAGCCCAGCCATACGCCGACATGATCGTCATCGCTGCCGAGCCAAGGGCAACCAGCAGGTGAGTACGCAGGCCGGCAGCCCGGTCCTTCCACTCCCGTTCGATTCCAATGGCCGCGCCCAGCCCCGCCGCAATTCCCAGGCGAATCGCCATCTCCGCTGTCGAGAGCGTTGGTTGCACCATTTCAGCTGCCATCACGCAACGGTAGCGACGCCTCAGGACACACGTGCTTGGCGAGCGATCAACATGAATGGTGCAGGCTCCGTCGAATTGCCGTGATTGATCTGGCGACGCTGCGGATACTCTGGGATCATCAGCCGGCACAGTACGGCAGGAGCCAGGAGCGGGACAGTGGCGCGATACCTTGTAACCAGTGCACTTCCATACATCAACGGAATCAAGCACCTGGGGAACCTGGTCGGATCGATGCTGCCGGCCGACGTGTATTCGCGCTATCTGCGCCGTGCCGGCCACGACGTCTGCTTCATCTGCGCAACCGACGAGCACGGCACGCCAGCGGAACTGGCAGCCGCCGCAGCAGGGTTGCCGGTCGACCAGTTCTGCGCTGAGCAGCACGCGCTCCAGGGAGACATCTACCAGCGATTCGAGCTCTCATTCGACCACTTTGGCCGCAGCTCATCGCCGCAGAATCATGAACTGACGAAGCACTTTGCCCAGCGACTGACAGACGCGGGACTGATTGAGGAGCGTTCAATCCGGCAGGTGTGGTCACCGGCCGATGGTCGGTTTCTGCCTGACCGATATGTCGAGGGAACCTGCCCGCACTGTGGATACGACCGTGCCCGCGGCGACCAGTGCGAGTCGTGCACCAAGCTGCTCGACCCCACCGACCTGCTCGAACCTCGCTCGGCGATCTCCGGTACGGGCGACCTGGAGGTCCGTGAGAGCCTGCACCTGTACCTGCGTCAGTCGGCCCTGGCAGAGCGAATCCGCGAGTGGGTTGAGAACAGCGCACACCGTTGGCCGCCACTCGTTACCTCAATCGCGCGCAAGTGGCTGGATGAGGGCCTCGAAGACCGCTGCATCACCCGCGACCTGGAATGGGGTGTGTCAGTCGACCGGCCGGGATTCGAGAACAAGGTCTTCTACGTCTGGTTCGATGCCCCCATTGAGTACATCGGCGCCACACGTGAATGGGCAGATGCTGACCCAAGCGGGCAACGCGACTGGAAGTCCTGGTGGTACGACGCTGACGATGTCACCTATGTTCAGTTCATGGCCAAAGATAACGTTCCGTTCCACACGATCACATTCCCTGCCACGATTCTGGGTTCGGGCGAGCCGTGGAAGATGGTCGACATGGTCAAGGGCTTTCAGTGGCTCAACTACTATGGCGGCAAGTTCTCGACCAGCCAGGGAGTTGGGGTGTTCATGGACGACGCCCTCGAACTGCTGCCGGCTGACATATGGCGCTGGTACCTGCTGGCAAACGCACCCGAAACGAGTGACACGAGTTTCACCTGGGAGCACTTCGCTGCCACGGTCAACAAGGACCTGGCCGATGTTCTTGGCAACTTCGTCAACCGGGCGATCAAGTTCACTGAGCGCGAGTTCGGACCGCAGGTGCCGGCCGGTGGTGAGTGGGGCGACGCCGAGCGTGCACTCGCATCGTCCGTTGCCGCGCGCGTTGATGCGTTGACTTCGCACCTGGAAGCCATAGAGATGCGCAAGGCTGCTGCTGAACTGCGTGCCATCTGGGCTGCCGGAAACGAGTACTTTGAGTCGGCTGCACCGTGGAAGCAGGTGAAGACCGATCGTGACGCCGCTGCATGTACCCTGCGTACGGCACTCGCCCTGATTAGGCTTCAGGCCCGCCTCGTCGAGCCATTCATGCCGGAGACCGCCCGCCGATTGTCCGCTGTGTGTGCGGATTCGTCGGCCGATGCAGCAGATGGGATCGGTCAGTGGCCTCGAGGAGCGGAGATTGAGCAGCTGCTCTCGTCGCTGGATCCCAATTCACCAATCAATGTTCCTGAGTCGGTGCTGTTCACCAAGATCGAGGACGCCCAGCGCGACGATTGGGAACGTCGTTTCTCAGGGAGTGAAGTGGCAACGGGAGCCGGACCGGCCAGCCGGTCATGACAGGGCCGCAGCAGGCACTCCGACCGCAGTCACTCCGGGCGACACGTTACTGGTGACCACCGCACCGGCCCCCACCGTTGCCGAGGCACCGATCTGAACTCCGGGAAGCACAGAGGCTCCCATGCCGATGAATGCCTGTTCCCCGATTGCTCCGCCGCTTGCAACCCCCGGGGCAAGCTGTGCGCAGGTCTCGATCGTGCAGTTGTGCCCGATACTGCAGCACTTGTTGATGACCACGTGCTGGCCGATCCATGCCTCGGGGTCGATCACGGTCCCTGCAAGCACAATCGAGCCCGTTCCGATCTGAGCGAGCGGGGACACGGTGGCTGCCGGATGTATCACCGTCAGCCACGTCGTCGCCTGGTGACGACTGACCAGATCGGCGCGCACCGCATTGTCAGCGATCGCAGCCACTGCGGGAAGGTGTGCTGCCGTCTGCGTCCCCAACACCCGATCGATCGGACCGAACACCGGTGTCCCGTGAACCATTTCGCCGATTCGCTGTGGGGAGTCATCAACGAATGCGCACCATGGATCTGCAATGGCACCTGCACGGATGGCGTCCAGCGCGATAACGCCCAGCGCACCCGCGCCGACGATCAGCACCGGAGTGCGCTCGCCAATCTGGTCGATCCATGCCTGAAAGTGGTCGGGGGAGGGGGAGGAGTTCACTGTTCGATCCGTTCGCCAGTGGCTGCATCAGCCGTTGCCTGGTCCCTGTACAGGTTTCGTCGCAACACCACGACCCAGATCGTCTGCCACAGAATTTTCACGTCCAGCGCCAGCGATCGCCGCTCAACATACTCCGCATCGTGCTCCAGGCGAACGGGCCAGGGAGCCGCATTACGCGCGCGAACCTGCGACAGCCCCGTTACTCCGGGGCGCACCGTGAACCTCGTTCGGGCACGGTCGGGATAGTCAGCGTACTCGTGTGGCCAGTGCGGAACGGGCGGGCGCGGTCCGACGAAGGTCATCTCGCCGCGCACGATGTTCAGCAGCTGGGGGAGTTCGTCGAGACTCGTTGCCCGCAGGAATGCCCCAACCCGTGTGATCCGGGGGTCGCCAGCCTCGGTAAACAGCCCGGTGCCGCTGTTGACGGCGTCGACGACCATCGTGCGGAACTTCAGAATCTGAAAGGTCTGTCCGTGCAATCCGAGCCGCTCCTGGCGGAAGAGCACGGGCCGCCCACTTGAGACCAGCACTGCGACGCTGACCACGATCAACAGCGGTAGCAACAGCAGCAGCAGGAGCGCCGCGCCCAGCCGATCAACGGATCGACGCAGCAGTGAATCTGGATCAGCGTGTGGCCCCGTGTGGTGCGGCATGGGGGCAGGCTATCGCGCCCAGCCGATGCTGCGCGCTGGCCCGTGTTACCACTTACCGGCAGCCCATGTGCCCCGCGGACACATGCGCTTGGTTTCGCTGGGCTGCAGCTGCAGCGAGACGTCGAGTGTCGCAAAGCACAGTCGGTACACCTTGAACGGCTCGAGGTCCTCGCCAAGTACAACGCGGATCAGAGGGACCAGATTGGCACATGATGTATCCGTTGCCACTCCGGACACCCACCAGATCACGGTTTCGCCACTGCGCGTTGCCGAGACCGTTCCGTACAGCCGGCCGCAGCGCAGGAGGTCGATCATGCCTATGGCGACCTTTGCGTCGCCCTTGGAGAGCTGGTTGTACCAGGTGCCGTCTCCGGACGACTCGGGCCCACTGAGGGGCACAGGTCCCCCGCTTTCAGTGTCCACCTGGGGATTGCTGTTCGAGTCCTGAACGACGATGCTCTTGAGGCCGGGTTCGTTGGCGATGATCGGGTCGCCGCCACCGTCGTTCTGGCCGACACAGTAGAAGTAGGCCAGCTCGGTGCCCTGGACGTCCTGACCGGTGGTCGGATCCTGTGGAGGAGCGGTCACCTGCAATGAGTCTTCATCGCCGGGATTGATTCCGCTGACGCAGGAGTCCAGGCTCTTCATCACCAGGTCGATGTTCTTCTTTGCTTTGGTGGCGTTGGCCTTGTCGCGCTGGCCCTGGAAGATCGGAATGGCCATTGCGGTCAGAATGCCCAGGATCACCATCACGATCAGGATTTCGACCAGCGTGAATCCTCGCTCATCAGCGCCGGTACCTGATTTTCGTTGGTGTGCCGGGGGCACGAGCAGCATTCCCGCTCCCGCGTATGGGCTTACACAGTAGTCATCGGCATATTCGAGAGGGCGCTTGAGGTCTTACTGAGCGGCGGATCCAGCGGCCGGCATGGCATGATCAGCGCAATGAGTCCGGGCCGCCTGCTTCTCATCGTGACGCTGCTCGCAGCGAGCGCTACTGTCCTGCTCTCCTGCAGCAGCCAGTCGGGAGCCGGCAAGGACCGCACGGGCAGGGTCACGGTGCATGCTGCCCGGGTCGGTGAACCGGTTGCCACCGAGCTTCCCGGACGGTGGAAACGACACTCCGACAAGACCTGGCACGGACCGCGCGGCCAGCGGGCGGACCTCAGGACCCAGGCGGCGGCCGGCACGATCGAGCAGGCCTGGAAATGGCTGAAGACCTGGACGTACCGCAGCGGTGCCCGCTCGTACGAAGGGACCACGTTTGGCTCACGTCCGGCCATCGTCGTCACCACCTCGGATCGTGGCACCTACGGCCTCCACCTGTGGATTCGCTGGACGCTCCCGAGCCGCGTGGCAGTCTGGGTGCGCGTGCTGTCGGTCAGCGGACCCGACGACGGCGACGTGCGCGCGACATACGAGCACGCGCTCGAAACGCTCAGTGTCGATGCACAGCTGCTCAAACGTGGTCTGGGCACGGACGCACCAGGCCAACGTCCTGGCTCCTGAAGCCCGAGCGGCCACTGGAACGAGTCGCAGCCCCCACTCGACAACGAGGAGAAGGGGCATTATCCCGAAGCGTGCATGGGGGAAATGTAATGGCGCTGGCTCCACTACAACGTGCTGGATTGGTTGCAGGTGCGGGTGCACTCGCGGTTGCAGCGTGGGCATTTCACGACGACGTGCTACCGACGATCGGGCTGGGCTCCGGCCCTCGCTGGCCGACGTCGAATCCACGGCCGGTCAATACGGATATCGCCGCATTCGAATCGTCTGCGCGCGAGGTCTTCGGGCGGGATGACATTCCCGCCCATGAGGTCATGCTTCCCTATGGCGATGCACCCCCGCGAGGGGTGGTGATGACCATTCACGGCGGTGCCTGGGTATTTGTCGGCCCGGGAACGTTGCGCGCCATGGACGCCGACGTCGAGCGCTGGAGACAGCGTGGATTCGTTACCGTCAATGTTGATTACCGGGCCGGGGCAGACAGCCTCGATGATGTGCTGGCCTTCCACGACTCGATTCGCAAGTGGCAGGGCGACGACGTTCCGATCGGAACCACCGGCGCTTCGGCGGGTGGCCACCGGTCCATGGTTGTGGCAACCCGCAGGGACGATCTTGCATTCGCCATTTCGCAGGCTGGAATCAGCGACATGTCCCGCATCGGAGGAGCGACAGAGGCGAGCCGGGGGCTTCAGAATGGTGTGAACGAGTTGTTCGGCACCGACCGCCTGGCCGACGCCAGCCCCGCGCTCAACGCCGGCAGAATGGGTGCCAAGCTGCTGATGGGCAATGG
>CAYNNW010000021.1:0-12312 GCA_964398435.1 uncultured Gaiellales bacterium
AACAGCGACAGGCGGCACACGAGATTCTCGAGTTGCAGCGACTGCAGATGTCGATGGCGACCGAAAGATGGACCGATCATCTCCTCGCGAAACTGCCGCCCACTGCACCGCTTCCCTCGGACATGTCACAGACCGATCGCATTCGACGCCTGGCAGACCAGCTGGACAGCGCAGAGTATGTCGGGGCACGCGCCCGGGACGAGCTGAGCAGCTATCAATCGTTTGCAGACGCTGAACAGGCAAGACTGCAAATGGAATCGGCGCGCCGCGCGACCACAACAATCGAAGACCCGTATGCGCGCATCCTGGCGCGCTACGACATTGACCGGAAATTGGCGCGGCTCGAGACCGACCAAACGCGCGCACGCAGCGTTGGAGAAGCCATCGATCTGGCGACCTCGCGAGCAGACGACGTTCGAGCTGCGCTTGGTGCGGAAGTCAACGCACTCCGGACACCATAGAAGGTCCGCGCTGGCGGTCCGGTCCAGGCAGGGTCAGGCCGGCGAGGGTTTCCCTTCGGCCTCGGCTTCCATGATTGCAAGCCGCCGGTAATAGTCGCCAAATTCCATCAGGTGCGCCCAGGCGATCTTTCCGGTCACCAGCGGATCGTCGTCGGTGACGTTGGTGCGCATGTCGCGCATTCCATGCTCGAGCTCGACTTCCATCCCGGCGTGGAAGTCCTCGAGCGTGAAGTCGCTGGTGCTGAAGTCAATTCCCAGTGTTCGCGCCACGGATTCGGCTGCGGCCTTGGTGAATCCCATCGTGATCACACGTCCTCGTCGTCGAGTGATGTCGTCGCAACGCATTGTTGCACCACAGGAGGGATCGCGGCCACTCAGCCGACTGCTGACGGCCATGCCGCCCGGCGAGCGGACCAGCTGCCGATCACTGACGGGATCGACAGGCATGGATCTTCGCGCACATGGCGGCAATCGATGATGCACGTTGGCTCATCCGGGCGTGATGTGGCGCGACTGAAATCGCGCCTGCGACGCCTGCACTATGCGGTCGATTCGGGCCAGACATTCACGGCGGCCACCCACCATGCCGTGATGGCGTTCCAGAAGATCAACGGCCTGCAGCGGGACGGTGTCGTCGGTGCACAAACGCTCTCGGCCCTGCGCAAACCGCGCCTACCTCGACTTCCTGCCAGCGGATCAACCCGGGTCATCGTCGACCTGAGCGACCAGGTACTGATCCTTGCCCGCGGCGGGCGGGCCCGCCTGATCGTTAATGCCTCGACCGGGAATCCGCTGCTGCCTGACGGCCGCGGAGAGGCCACGCCCGTCGGATCATTTCGGGTGGGAACAAAGATTGCCGGTCCCCACCGCGCCGAGCTTGGCACGCTGTGGTGGCCAAGTTTCTTCCACGGGGGCATTGCTGTCCACGGCGCCCCGTCAATACCGGCGACGCGCGCGAGCCATGGCTGCGTGCGCATTCCAATGCATCTGGCACGCCCGATATTCGATGCGATGCACGCAGGAATGCTGGTTCAGGTTCGCCGCTGATCCTGCTGCCACACGGCACGGGGCAGTCGGTACAGCACATGCGGGCGAAGGTGTGAGCCGGCCGGAACGCGGGGGTGCTCGAAGTCAGCTTCCGGGTCGCGAGTCATGCCCAACCGCTCCATCAGCGCAATGGAACGCAGGTTAACGATCGCTGTCATTGATACCAGTTCGTCGATATTGCCCTCAGTGAATGCCCAGTCGCGCACGGCGACTGCTGCCTCTGTGGCGAATCCATTCCCCCAGATGTCAGCGGCCATCTTCCAGCCGATCTCGACGCAGGGTGTGAACGGGGCATCAAATGTTGGAACGTGCAGACCGACAACGCCAATTACTCGACCGCTGGCACGATGCTCAACGGCAGCCAGGCCGAATCCCTGTCGATCATAGATTCGATGCGTGGTGTCAAACGAGCGGTCGCTCTCGGTACGGCTCAGCGTTGACGGGTAGTACTCCATCACGACCGGGTCGGCGTTGAGTGCGGCGTAGGCATCCCGGTCATCCTCGTGCCAGCGGCGCAGGAGCAGGCGATCTGTTGTCAGAGGAAGCACGTGGGCGCTCCCTAGGTGATCTGTCGAATCAGTAGTACAGCCAGGAAGACAGCCATCAGTACCCAGCTTGCGCCCAGAACCGCGACGATGATCATCAGCTTGCGGGTTACCTGCCGACCATCTGGCACGTCGGCTCGAATCTCCTCCTCAACCGTCTCGGGCAACATTTTCAGGGCAAGGTTGATTCCGAGCGGGATGATTGCGACATCGTCGAGCATGCCCAACAGCGGAATCGCCTCGGGCAATACATCGATCGGGCTGAGAACGTATGCGATCGTGCCCAGCACCATCATCCGTGTCTGCCAGGTTGCGTCGGGATGTCGAAGCGCCCGGATCACGACGGTGGCATCCTCGATGTAGCGCGACAGTGCCTGCACAGTGCTACGCCCTCCTCCCCCGGTAGCCCGTGTGTGGGCATCTATGTTCCCGAAGGATGCGAATGCCAGTCGTGCCAGCTTTGAACTCGTCGACCATTCGCGACACTGGCCACCGGGCTGACGCGCGATCCACCGCCCACGCGTACGATTGCCGGATGGTTCGACCGACTCAGTTCAGGCTACCAACCGCAGGCCGCATCCTCGTCGCCATTACACCCGCCGAACGACGCATGAATCATCACTGGAATGCCGGCTCACAGCGAATGGCCTACGACCTGTTGTTCACAGACGGTGCGAATGCCCTGCACCGGGGTGATGGCACGAAACTGACAGACTGGCACGGCTTCGGCCGACACGTCTTCGCACCGGCAGCTGGCACGGTCGTCGAGGCCGTCGACGGCTTTCGCGACCTGCTCCCAACCACCGATCCGGATACCGTCCCCGAATCAGGACGGTTTCCGGCAGGTAATCATCTGACACTGCGGCTGGATGACGGCTCGTATCTGCTGCTTGCACACCTGAGGCACGGATCGGTCCGCCAGGCACTGCGCGGCGCGCGGATTGCGGCGGGAACGTACATTGGTGACGTGGGCAACAGCGGAAACTCCACGGGTGTCCACCTTCATGTGCAGCGGCACAGCGGAGCAGTTGATCTGTTCGATCCGCGTGCCCGTGCGATGCCGTTGGCTTTCAGCGGTTACACCATCCACGCGTCCTACCGCGTAGACAGCAAGGGCCGATTCGTGGATGGACGAGCAGACGGCCGGTTGGTCACGCAACCGACGATTCCGCTGCGAGGCCAGCTGGTGGAATCGATTGGCGCATCACACGCCGCATCTTTCCAATCTCCCGCGGAGCATTGATTGCCGTCACGCCCAATGGCGTTCCGTCGTCATCGTGTACCCACGAGACCACTGACCCATCGTTGGAGCGCACCGCATGGTCCGCCGAGGGCGTTCCGACCCGCGCCAGTCGCTGAAGCCGCACTCCAAACTGGTCGGACCAGAACAGTGCCTCGTCGGCTGGTGAATCTGGACGTCCACGAATTCCCAGCGCAACCGCGCGCCCCTGCGCCGCAGCCATGCCCCAGTGTTCTACACGCTCGTGGCGGCGGATTCTCGGCCACCACCAGGCTGCAACGTCCCCGCAGGCCCACACTCGGGGCACTGACGACCGGCCGAATGAATCAGTAGTGATGGCACCGTCGCCAGCCCGCGCAACGTGTGGAATGTCAGGCAACACCGGAATGGTTCCTACAGACATGAGGACTACCGGGGCCGCAATCGTACTTCCGTCGCTCAGGTCCAGTTCACGCATTCCACTGCGGCTGTTGCGTCTGACCGCGTCGATCGACGTCTGCAATCGCAGATCGATGCCGGCACGGCGTGCGAGGTCGGCAAGATGTCGCGCAATGCCGTTGCCTACCGCACGCTCCATCGGAAGCCGGGCAGGCTCGACGACGGTCACGTCGACACCACTGTCGACCAGCGAAGAGGCCGCTTCCATGCCAATGAACCCGCCGCCGACGATCACAATTCGACCGGCTCGGGACGCGTCCTGCCGCAGATACTCAGCATCGCGCGATGAGCGCAGCGTATGTACACCTTTCTGCCCGGCAAGCCCCTCAAGAACGCGCGGCGCAACACCCGTCGCAACGACAACGTGGTCTGATGGAACACTGCGTCCATCCGCAAGTGACACGGTACGCGTCTGCTCATCAATCGAAGTCACTCGTCCATGAACAACGCGACAGCGATCGTGCTCTACGACGGTCGCCGCTCCGGGAATTGGCCATGCATCGTGCCCGGCAGCGGATGCAAGCATCGACTTGCTCACCTGCGGACGCTCGTATGGAATTCCCGCCTCATCGCTGATGAGCGTCACATTGCATGCAGGCGCCGCAGCGTCATCAAGCAGTTCTGCCGCACACGATACTGCTGCTCGACCAGCGCCAATAACGACCACATGAATCGGCGAATTCGGGCTCGATTTCATGACGCTCGACGAGCCTCAATAATTGAGATGGCAGCCATCGGACATGCATCGGCAGCATCTCTGGCGAGCTCGGGATCCACCGCTCCGGTCCGGACGACTGCAATACCGCTGTCATCCAGATCGAACATCTCAGGAGCGATTGCCATGCATTCGCCCAACCCCGTGCAGGAATGTCGATCCACGATGATCTGCAGTTGGCTTTCTGTTCCAGTGTTCATGTGTGCTCCTCTCAGGCTGCTGTTGTGTGGGGAAATACGTTTGCTGGCGCACCGTCCGGCTGCGTGTCACGCCGTGAGCCGGCGTCACGCGAACGTGCCGAACGAGCCGCCCTTGCACGCTTCTTGCGCGCACCAAGTGCCCGAAACGTGGTCAATGTGACAACAAGTGAGATCGTGCTGATGTACATCCACTGCACAACCGGTTGCGTTGTATCGGTTCCCGCAGCAATTCCGTGTCCTGCCGCCATCAGATAGGCCAGGAATGACAGATAGTGGAGCCGACGCCACGATCGAATTCCCATGAATTTCCGGGCGGGAAAACTGACCGCGATCAGAACCATGAAGTCGAATGCCGCAACCCCTATCGCAGTCGCCAGCGGGCGATACTCAACGAGACCCGGCACGAATACACCCAACACGGGAACGGTGACTGAAGTATCCGCAACAAGCGTCGCCAGGTGAACCGTCAGTGCGGTCAGCCCTGCAAGCGACAGCGTGCGATGTATTTCAGTAACCGTCGCAGGCTTCAGCCTGCGGCCGAATGGTCGAGTCGACAGTGTCAGACCAGCAACCATCGTTGCCGTCAAGAGCAGATACGCGATCAACCCACTTGCCCGGGCGGCAAGCCAAATGGATGGAATGTCGTTCATGCTGCCTCCTCATCCTTCGTGACGTCTCCAATCGTGTGCACGTTGCCATCGCCGCAATCGATGATCGCGTGCATGCCTCGCTCACGCGCCGTGCTGGTCGCCCGTTGACTCCCAAGAACCAGCAGTGCCGTCGCCCAACTCTCGGCTACGGTGGCACTCTCGGCCACGACCGTTACGCGCACGATGTCTGTCTCACTGGACCGTCCCGTACGGGGATCAATCACATGCGCGCGTGTCTGACCGTCGGTCGACAGCCAGCGACGTCGATCAACCCCACTCGTTGCCACGCCGCCGCGCTCCAGGTGGATGACGACACGATCGCCACTCGTTGGAATCTCGATCGGCCAACTCCCGTCAGCTGGTCCGACGCCGCGAACTGCGATGTCTCCGCCGGCGTTGACCAGACATGCACCGTGCAATGCGCACATGTCCGCAACCTGTTCAGCGGCGTACCCCTTGCCGATACCGCCAAGATCAAGCTGCGCGTCTGGGGCAAGTTCAATATCGCCCGACAGCCATGAGACGCGCAGCGGCTCGACACCAGCGGACATCGCCGGCGGTGAAGGCTGCGCGCCTGCAACCACCTCACTCACATTGATTTCTTCGAATGTGCGGTCGTACCCATTTGCAATCGCATGGAGGCCGAGACACGGGTTGAACAGCCCCGAAGTTGAGCGCCAGGCTTCCACTGCCCGCATCGAGCAGCGCTGCAGGTGACCAAAGTCAACGAGGTTCCCCCTCCGATTCAGACGCGACAGATCCGAATCAGGTCGGAATCGGCTCAGTGACTGTTCGATCTGCTCAACCAGCTGCCGGGCAGCGTGTAGCACGTCATTCGCTCGCTCGTCCGCCTCAACAATGATGCACCAGTCGGTGCCCATCGCACGAAATCGAGCTTCCCGGAAGTTGGGGTACGGAGCGTGGGGAGCGATTGTTACATCAGTTGTGGGTGATGATGTGATCATCATGAACTTCCGCTCGACGAGGATGGAGGCGCGGGGGTGGATGGCTGTGACACAACAACCGGCGCAGGGGCCGGCGCCGATCCGCCGCCACCACCGCCGCCAACGTATCCGCCACCGCTGCTTCCACCGCTCATGACCGAGCTGCCCCCGCCGCGCGACGATCCTGACGATCGGTAGCTTCTGGCAACCGATCGTGCCTGAGCCGCAGCCTGTGCCGCCGCGGCGGCAACCTGCCGGTTATGGCGCTCGATCTGCCGAATGTGCGCAAGGCGGCGTGCAAGTCGGCGTTTGTACACCCACTGGCGGCGCTTGACCTGTGCCGCGACCCGTCGCTGACGCTCGACGAGCGCCCGCTCTGCTGCCGCGATCTCCGCTGGACTGCTGGAGGCCGACACCGTGGGTGCCGGGGGCTGGACTGCCGACGCCGCAGCTGCGGTCGCCGTCGTACTCGACGACCGTGCGGGGAAGGGGTGATACGACAGCCACAGCCAGCCCCCAGCAAACCCGAGTACCGACGCTGCTCCAACATATGCGCGGATCGTCGCACGAAGCTCCTGCCGGTCAGTCGTCATCTTCGTGCTCCTGCTCCGGCTCATCCTCGTGCTCGACCTCGTTTTCCACCTCGCGACCGTCGTCATCGCCGCGATGCTCTGGCTCGGATTCATCATCGTCGTGATGACCTCCACCCTGCGTGCCATTCGGAGATGGCTGGTGTGGTCGGATGGCTTCCGAAGGTCCACCGGGCGACGTGCCTCGGCCCGCGGTTGGGGTCATTCCGCTACCACTGCCGCCAGCACTACGCCGACCGCCGCTGCCACCACCGCCGCCAGCGGTGCTGGATCCGCCGCCCGACGCAGCGACTGTCGATCCTGACTTCCTGGCAGGTACGGGAGGAAGCTTGGGCGGCTTTGCCGCCTCCGCCGCATCAAGCTTGCGGTTGGCTGCCTCGATGCGCTGGGCGCGGGCTGCCAGATCCTCAGTAACCGGGAGCGCCGACTGTTCTGCCTTCACACCCGTAACGGGATCCACGCCCGAGGTCACACGCGCAAGTGCGAACCCCCCTGTGACCGTAGATGTTCCCACCATCACCGCAACGACTGCTGCATGTATGCGCTTCATGAGACCCTCGCTTTATGTATGCGATCTGCGGCCGCTGTCGACCGTGCCCTCACGGTACGTCGCGCTTGGCAAAGCGCGCACCGCGAAATGGCAAAGATTTGGTCAAGACAGGTAATGATCGGTAAAACCCCCTGCATATACGGGGACCGCGCCAGCTACGATGCCGGGTGTGAAGGTATTGCTTGTCGAAGACGACGATGGAATTGCGGGACCGCTGTGCAGCGGCCTCGCGCGCGAGGGATTCGTTGTGCAACGGGCTGCCACGGTCGCAGAGGCTCGTGCCGCTGATGACTACGAACTGGTCGTGCTCGACCTGCGACTCCCGGATGGGGATGGCCTGGATCTGTGCCGTGACCTTCGTGCAGCGTCGGCAGTGCCCATCATCATTGTCAGTGCCCGCGGCGAAGAGGCTGATCGCGTGGTCGGGCTCGAAATGGGGGCCGACGACTATCTGGTCAAGCCATTCGGATTGCGTGAGTTGATTGCCAGAATACGGGCGGTCTCGAGGCGGTCAATTCATTCGATTCCCGACGCGCCCCCCGACGAAGCGGGCGGCGTTACATCGTGGGACGATCTGGTGATTGATTCAGACCGACGAACGCTGACGCGCGCAGGAACGACGATTGAGGTCACTGCCAAGGAGTTTGATCTGCTCGATCGACTGGTCCGCGCTCACGGCGCAGTTGTGACTCGGGCCGACCTGATGCGCGACGTATGGGGCACGTCCTGGTACGGCGCATCGAAGACGATCGACATGCACGTCGCCAACCTGCGTCGCAAGCTGGGCGATGCGTCCCTGATTGAGACTGTCCGTGGCATCGGGTACCGAATGCGGGAGTCAGCAGGCGGATGAGGGGACGACTGCTGGCCAGCTATCTTCTCCTTGTCGCTGGCATTCTTGTCGTGCTGGAGCTGCCGCTGGCGATTGGCTACGACCGTCGGGCACAGCAGGAGCTGACTGTTCGGGTTGAGCGCGATGCGGTTGGATTCGCATCGTTTGCGGACGAGGTATTTGACGCACGAAATTCGCAGGAGCGAATGACTGCACAGCAAGCGCTGGACAAAGGCGCACGTGCATATGCACGAAGAACGAACGCTCGAGTGGTCATCATCAATCCGCGAGGCCAGGCACTGGTTGATACCAGCGTGAAGCCGTCTGACCCCACACGCAACTCATTTGAGACCAGACCTGAATTCGCAACGGCATTGAAGGGACGGGTAGCAAGCGGCGATCGCATCTCGCGCACGCTTGGATATCGACTTCTGTACGTGGCGGTTCCGATCTCATCGGGCGGAGAGGTTCATGGCGCCGTACGCGTGTCGCACCCGATGGCCGAGGTCGATCGGCGAATCCACCGCTACTGGCTGTTGCTTGCCGGAATCGGTGCGATGTCCTTTGCAGCAGCGTCGGCAGTCGCAATGTTGATGGCTAGCTGGGTGACCGCGCCACTTGACCAGTTGCTCGACACGACCAGCGCTGTCGGAGCCGGTGATCTTTCAGCACGCGTACTGTCATCTTCCGGGCCACCAGAAATTCGCGCGCTGTCCGCCTCATTCAACCGAATGGTCGGGGAACTCGAACACCTTGTCACCGCCCAAAGCCAGTTCGTTGCCGACGCGTCGCATCAGCTACGAACGCCGCTGACTGCCCTCGGCCTTCGGCTCGAAGAAGCAGCGACGGCACCCGATCCGCACGACGATCTATCGGCGGCGCGAGTAGAGGTTGTCCGGCTGACCAACATCATTGACGGTCTGCTTGTCCTTGCGCGGGCAAGCGAACACGACGACGCTATTGCCCAGTGCGATTTGACACTGGTGGCAACCGAACGCGCAAACCAGTGGGCCACGCTCGCTGCCGAACGGGGAATTTCACTCGATGTTACGGCCCCCGATTCAATGATTGTCACCGGTGTTGACGGTGCGGTCGAACAGATACTCGACAACCTGATCGACAACGCGCTCGATTTTGCGCCTTCCGGGTCGACCGTACACATAGATGTCACCCGTCGGCCGAACAGCAGTTGTGCTGATCTGCGGGTGATCGACGACGGTCCCGGCATGACGAAGGAGCAGCGGACTGCCGCCGTTGAACGTTTCTGGCAGGCGCCCAACCGCCAGGGCGGCAGCGGGCTTGGACTGGCGATCGTCAAGCGGCTTGCTGAGGCGTCAGGTGGTCGCATCGATCTGGAGGCAACACACCCTGACGGCCGTGGATTGACCGTCGTGGTCTGCTTTCAGCGAGCCGGTTGACCACTCCGGCGGTGGATCGCGCGCTACGCTGTAACCATGGATCCGCCGGCAGAGTCGACTGCATTCATTCTGCCGGGAAACCGGCCGGTTCCCTATGCACTGATTCGCTTGTCGGCAGACACGCATGGAGGCCCAGGCGGTCAGCACGCCAATCGGACGGCCAGCCGTATTGAGGCAGCGATTGCTGTTGACGAGCTGCCGCTTACCGACCAGGAGCGATCCCTGCTCGCACAGCGCCTTGCAGCACGCATTCGGTCCGATGGAACAATCGCTGCCAGGGCAGGCGACGACCGTCGACAGTCGCGTAATCGCAAGATGGCTGTGGAACGCCTTCGCGACATGATTCTGGAAGCCATTCACGTTGATCCGCCGAGGCGCCCAACCACACCGTCACGTTCGGCTCTTCGTCGTCGCCGGGCGGCCCGTACTGAACACAGTCGCCGCAAGTCCGCGCGCCGCTGGCGCCCCGACAGCAACGACGATGCGTGAAACCGTCCCGAGGGCGCGCTCGATAGCCCGGTATGGGATCAGTAGGGGGACTCATTACAGGTGCGCTTGCGCGCGCCGGGGAATCGGGCACGCAGATCCTGGCGCACCGTGGCTTTCACGACGGCAGCCGCGTGGCCGAGAACTCGCTCGGCGCCTTCCGACGCGCAATCGACGTTGGAGTCGAAGCGCTGGAACTGGACGTACGCCGCACGCTCGACAACGTTCTTGTCGTGCACCATGACCCCATTACGTCGGGTGCCCACCGGATCTCCCGGACCCGCTATGCCGATCTTCCGCTACTTGTCGACCACCAACGGATTCCGCGCCTGGACGAGGTCATCGATCTCGTCGCGGGCACGCCCACTCGCATGTCGGTCGAACTCAAGGCCGGCGGATACGAGCAGGCCGCGGTTGACGCGCTTCGCCAGCGCCTGCCCGCCGAGCAATTCGACGTCATTTCGTTCGGTTCACAGACGGTCCGCCGCGTGGAGGACCTTGGGCATCCGGTGCGAACCGGATCGCTGTCGCCGCGAATCATGGGTTGGATGCGTGAGAGCGCCCTCTATCCAGCAGCAATCACGCTGATGGATCGCGCCGGCTGGCACCCGGCCCTGAACAAGGCAACCCGTATTGGTGCCGACTTCGTCAGCGTCGACCACCGTATGGCAAGCCCAACATTCCTTGCCGATGCCGCCAGACGCGGAATCCCGGTCGACGTCTGGACAGTCAACGAACAGGCAGAGATGGAACGCCTGCTCACCGCTGGCGTCCATGGAATCGTCACGGACCATCCCGACGTTGCAATCGGGGTTCGCGCCCGGCTGGCTGCGCTGCACGACGTCGCGCTTCCCCACGTCTCCAGGAGCGCCTGATGGATATTGATCTGACTCCGAAGAATGTTGCCATCGGCTTGGGTGTTGGCGTCGGCGCCGCCGCGGCTGTTGGCCTTGCCGCTGCAGGAACACGATTCACGTTTGGTATCAAGACAGCGATCACCCAGGGCGGCTCGCCATGGGGCGGCGTGATCAACTGGTATCTGGCCCGCCGCGGCGTGATCAGCTGGGGAATCGGCCGGGCAGTTCGTGGCGAACTCAAGCCTGCACTCACCATGATGAAGGCCGAGTCGACGGTTCGCTCGATGGAGAACGAGGTCTTCTACAACGGCGCAAAACAGGTAGCCAAGAAAGTGCTCATTGGCTACGACAACGGGCCCGATGCATTTCGCCACACCGGTGGGTCGGCGCTTATCTCGTACCGCCTGATGATGAAGCACGGATTCAGTGGCGAGAAGGCGCTCGAGTTCCTCAAGGGCGCGGGCAACGCACACGAGCGCGACTCGTTTCTCCACGTATTTGACCCGGTTCACGCCCGCTTCTCTGGCGATATGGATGTGTTCAACAATGGCGTCGGGGCCAATCTGGCGATCGGTCTCGCGAAACAGCACGCAACCATGGGGGCCGACGAGATTGCGCGTGCGGCCCAATCCGAGCTGGCCCACCTTCCCGGCGGATTGCAGGACGCGCTGCGCGCGCTCGATCCCGGCGAACAGATAGTGCTGGCCCGTGTTGTCGACGGTATCGAACACGGACGCTCGGTAACGATGACTCCACTTCCCGGAGTCAGGTATTACAACGCAGTCACCAATCCGACAGGTCTGAAGGGCATTCACCAGAAGCCACATCCCAGTTCGTTCGGCGACATCTATGTGCGGGATGCCGACGGAGCCGTTCAGATTCGCACGATGGCCCCACACGCGGCCGACTACCCGCAGCCATTCGCCAATGGCGAGTACCTGCCGCATGGTGAACGGGTCCGCATGGACCTGAAAGCGCTGCTGAAGCCTCGCCCCGACTCGGCGCAGCTCTAGCACGCGCGACGTGTCGGCCCTCGCCGGCCAGCCGATTCGATGTGCAGGGCCGCGAACCGCGCGCCATATTCACGCCCGCGCGCGCCAGCGCTACCGTTGACTTCATGGTATGTCCCGTGAATGCGCCATCCTCCTCTCCCCTGCCAGCCGCCCGCCCAACAGCGGTCGCAGTCGAGTTTCACGAAGCCAATAGGCTGGGCGGTGGCAGAACCACCACGATTCGCGCGTCGCTCGACGGGCAGACCCCCGCTGGTCGAAACCTCGATGCCGAGATGAGCAGTACCAGCAGCACAACGTTGTTCGGCGTACCGCTTCCGCGCGAGCAC
>CAYNNW010000022.1:0-2763 GCA_964398435.1 uncultured Gaiellales bacterium
TCAGGCGCATCCCGGCACTGCTCGCGGCGGCAAGCGCAGCGCCAACATCCTCGACGGCCCAGGCAACGTGGTGCAGCCCCTCACCCCGCCGTTCGATGAATGCTGCCACCGGGGCCAGCGGATCAAGCGCGGCTATCAGTTCGATCTCGCTACCGGCAACCATCAGGGCTGCGGCTTCAACACGCTGCTCGGGGAGCTCGCGTCGAAGCAGCAGCTCCGCACCGAACAGATTCTCGTACCACTCGACCGCGCGGTCGAGATCGTTCACGGCAATGGCCACGTGGTGAAGCCCCAGGACCCCCGGCAACTCGAGTTCAGGCGTCATCGCCGTCATCGCCGTGCCCGTCAACCGCATCGGCTGTAGCCCCGACCGCAGCGGGAGTCTGACCGGGAAGGTCCAGCACCTCCAGCAGCTCGTCTGCGTCGAGCACCTCGACATCGAGCAGCGTGTTGGCCAGGCGATCAAGTCGATCACGATGCTCGCGCAGCAGCGAGCGTGCCCGGTCGTACGCCTCGTCCGCGATTCGTCGCTGCTCGACGTCCCGCAGCTCCTTGGTCTGTTCGCTCAGCGCGTAGTTCTCGGCCTTGAGCGCGAGCGACGTCACGGTTTCACCCATGCCCCAGTCGAACACCATCTGCCGCGACACCTGGGTGACCTTCTCGAGGTCACTCTGTGCGCCCGTCGTGACGCGCCCGAAGACGAGCTCCTCGGCGGCGCGGCCGCCCAGCAGCACGATGCACTCGTTGATCAGCTCCTCGCGACTCTCCAGGTACTTGTCCTCATCGGGGAGGCGCATCACGTACCCAAGCGCCTGCCCGCGCGGCACGATCGTCACCTTGTGGACGGGCTTGGGAGGGTCGACGACTCGGGCCAACAGGGCGTGGCCGGCCTCGTGGAATGCAACGATCCGCTTTTCTTCCGGTGTCATCACCTTCGGCTGAGCCAAGCCGGCAACGACGCGCTCAAAGGCGTTGTCGAAGTCCTCGTTCTCGATTGTCGAGCGGTTGGATCTGCCGGCAAAAATTGCGGCCTCGTTACAGATATTCGCGAGGTCAGCCCCCGATGCACCGGCCGTCTTCTTGGCCACGACCTCCAGGTTGATGTTCGGCCCAAGCGGCTTGTTCCGGGTGTGCACCTTCAAAATGGCGATGCGCCCGGCCAGATCCGGCGGGCCGACGAACACCTGCCGGTCAAAACGACCGGGACGCAACAGTGCGTCGTCGAGTTGGTCGAGGCGGTTCGAGGCACCAATGATGATCACCTGGTCGCGGCCGCCAAAGCCGTCCATCTCGACCAGCAGCTGGTTGAGCGTCTGGTCCTTCTCGCGCGACAGGTCAAAGCCGCGCTTCGTGCCCACGGCATCGAGCTCGTCGATGAAGATGATCGCCGGGGCGTGCTTGCGTGCCGTCTCGAACAACTTGCGGATGCGCGCAGCGCCAAGACCCGCGAACATTTCGACGAATTGCGAGGCGCTCTGGCTGTAGAACATTGCGCCGGACTCGCCCGCAACGGCCTTCGCCAGAAGTGTCTTGCCGGTTCCCGGGGGGCCGTAGAGCATCACACCCTTGGGGACGGTCGCGCCGAGCGCCGAGAACTTGCCTGGGTCCTTGAGAAACTCAACGACCTCGCGCAGCTCCATCTTCGCCTCGTCAGCACCGGCAACGTCCTCCCAGCGAACAGCCGAGGAGCTCTCAGGCGTAATGGTCTGCGTGTTGGTGCGCGGAACCGACTTCCACGCCACCCAGACCAGGGCGATCAGCACGACGACGAGGATCAGCGGTGACAGCGAGCCGAGCAGTCCCGGAAGGCTGCGCAGGAACACCACAAGTGCGTGGACGAAGGTTTCCAGAATGTCCTGCACCGTAGTCGCTGCTCCCCGACGATTGTCCCGACGTCGACGTGCTCTTCCCGGGATCTGACCGGGGCACACGCTCGCGAACTGACTGTACCCGGTCGTCCCTCACGGAAACCCGAGCAGCAGGTTGTCGAAGGAACGGCCTCATGTCGATGATGTTTCGTGCCGACAATCATTGGGCAATATGCTGCCAAACCGCTACATTTTCGACGCGTTGATCGCAGGGTTCGTTCGTGTGCCCGCGAAATTCTCGTTGACTGTGGCGGCTCCGACCGGGCACGGCCGGCGGCGACGCACGTGGATGCCACGCGTTGCGGCGCGCCAGCATGTGTGGACTCGCCCGTGTCGTACACAAGGGGGGAAAGAACATGGATAGTCGCGATGATCGAATGCTGGCCCTGTTGAAGCTGCGTGATGAGCTGCAGCGCGGGGGCCGCACCGACGAACTTGCTGCACTTGACGCAGTTATCGCGGGAATGGCCCCGCCGGCGGGTCAGCCCGAAGGCGTACCGGCTGCGGCGGATGGCCCCGGATCGCGGGCGCGCAAGTCGGGCAAGACCTATCTGAAGCTTCGCAAGAAGTTCTACACCCCGGCTGAAGTTGCCAAGAAGGTGGGTGTCAGCCGCCAGACGGTCGTCAAGTGGATTGAACGCGGCGAGCTGGATGCCGAGACCACCCCGGGTGGGCACCACCGGATTCCGGCAAGCGTCTTTCACCGCGAAGGCCGCGGCGAATCCGTTCAGCTGATTCCGGCCGAGGACGACTGAACCGGAGCCCGTGCGGCGAATTGCTGCGCGATGCAGGCGGCGGGGAAGGAAGTTGTTCCGCCGCAGCGAACTAGGTGTCAGTCGATGGCAGATGGGCCTGGTCCCTCCGCCATCGCAGGGGACACACGTCGCTTCGTGCG
>CAYNNW010000022.1:2773-4890 GCA_964398435.1 uncultured Gaiellales bacterium
CATCCCCCCACACCACCATATATGCGACGGGGAGCTCGGGGAGTGCTCCCCGTTTGCATTTCCGGCACATGTCAGTCGAACTGACTGACAACGCCATCCAGCGCGACCTGTGCAACGTCCAGCTGCTCACTGTCAGGTTCGGTGGTCGATACTCGACGCTGCAGAAGTGCTCCAACCCGCTGAAAGCCTCGGGATACCGGCCCCGGCTGCTCGGCCTGCATGGCCCGGCCCAGCTCGGTCGCAACAGCCAGTGCGGCTGTCGTCCCCGCCCAGCGCGCTGCCCGGGGATGGCGTGGAAACGCCCGCAGCGCCACTGCGGTGGCCAGCGACCCGACGAGAACCATCGGGACGGCAAGGTGGGTGCCGCACCGCGGGTGAACGCGTGAGGCCTCGATTGGTTCGATGCCATTTTCGAATGCACCGATCACCTTGTGTTCGGCGCCATGGTAGGCAGCGATCTCGCCCGACCGCAGTGCCATCATCGTGGCCGTCAGTGACGCCGCTCCGGAAGCAAGTTCACTGCGCACGCCAGGACCAAAGCGGCGGCGCGCAGCTGCCGCAACCAGCGCACTTCCCGACAGTGCAGCGAGCAGCGACATGGATTCGTGCGGGAGCCGCGACGCCGGCAACGAGGTGCGCACGCGGGGCAGCACGCTGACCATCTCGGCAATTCGAAGCGGCCCGCGGATGAACGGGACGCTGAGCAACGGCCCGCGCATCGTCCAGCGGCGGCGTGTCACCCGCTCGATCTCGCCGTCAGGGGCGCGAACGGCTGCCGACCAGTCGTCGGGACCAATGATCAGCACACCGTTCCGCAGCGCCATTCCGGCAAGCAGCGGCGGCCGATCGGCATGGTCGAGATCGGTATCAGCACTGGGCGACGGGCGTGGGCTCATCTTCCGGATCTACCCGGCAATCGCCAATCGTTCACAATAGCGGTACATGGAACGGTGCACGCATGACAGATGACCTGTTCGAAGACGCCTCGCGACTTCGCCGAACCGGGCTGGCTCCGCTGGCTGATCGGATGCGGCCACGGACGCTGGACGAGGTGGTTGGTCAGCCACAACTGCTTGGAGCGAGCGGATCACTGCGCCGCCACATTGCAGTCGGGCAGGTGCCGAACATGGTGCTCGTTGGCCCACCTGGATCCGGCAAGACAACGATTGCACGCCTGGCCGCTCGTGAGGCTGGCCTGGCCATTGAGGAGCTGTCGGCGGTCGCCTGCGGGCTTGCCGACGTTCGGCGGGTCATCGCGGAGGCGCGCGAACGACTCGGGGCGCGCGGCCAGCAGACCATTCTCTTTCTCGACGAGATCCATCGCTTCAACCGTGCCCAGCAGGATGCCCTGCTGCCCGCTGTCGAGGATGGGACGATTCGCCTGGTGGGTGCCACCACCGAGAATCCGTACGTGGCGCTGAACCGCGCGCTGCTGTCGCGACTGGTCAGCTACGAGCTTCGCGCCCTGACTGACGATGCCCTGCGGCAGCTGCTGCAGCGCGCCTGTGCGGATGCTGAGCGGGGCATGTCCCGATCGGGGCCGCGCGAACTCGATGACGATGCCTGCCAGCTGATCCTGCACCGCTCCGGCGGTGACGCGCGGGCGGCACTGACACTTCTCGAGGCGGCCGCATTCGTTGCAGATACGGCGCGGGTCGATACCGTGGCCGTTGAGCGGGCCAGTGATCGTCGGGCCGTGCACCACGACCGCGCAGGCGACGACCACTTCGACACGGTCAGCGCCTACATCAAGAGCATGCGGGCCGGCGACGTCGAGGGGGCATTGACCTGGCTCGCGGCGATGCTTGCCGGTGGCGAAGACCCGATGTTCGTTGCCCGGCGGTTGGCGATCTTTGCCAGCGAGGATGTCGGAGACGGCGACCCGCAGGCACTGGTCCTTGCCCACGCCGCGCTTGGGATTACCGAGCGAACGGGGATGCCCGAGTGCCGGATCGTGCTGTCGCAGGTCACCCGCTACTGTGCTCGAGCCCCGAAAGACCGTGGCGCGTACGATGACATCGCCCGGCACATGCAGAACATCGCTGACACGGGAACGCCCGCGGTTCCGCTCGAGCTGACCAACCGGCGCTCACGCTCCCACGTCGGACCCTGACGGC
>CAYNNW010000022.1:4990-12160 GCA_964398435.1 uncultured Gaiellales bacterium
GATGGCTGGGGGCAGACTCGAACTGCCGACACCTCGATTTTCAGTCGAGTGCTCTACCAACTGAGCTACCCAGCCGCGGGAGGCATGCTACACCGTTCCCGGGCCGCTCGGCCACACCCGGCGATCAGGCTTCCCAGGGGCAGATTCGCACGCGACTGCCGTTGGCCAGGCGGAACATCGCTGACGCATTGCCCTGGTTGACGGCAATCGCTATTCGGCCGTACGGGTCGGTATACAGCAGCAGCTCGCCGCTGGGAACGTCGCCAAACGTTCGCGCACGCCGAGCCAGATAGCGATCGGCGCGAACTTCCAGCTGGACAGTGGGACCTGTCCCGACGAGTTCGTCCAGTTCAGACTCGTCCAGCCACAGCGTGACGTTGCCGTATCGATCCTGCAGCCAGGCAACGGCCTCGCAGCCACCGCCGTCAATCGGCGTGACGGTGGGAGTCGTCAGAGTTGTCAGGGTTGCAGCGTCGATGGATGTACCAAGCGTCGAGGGGTCCTCGCCCGTCGCAATCCGCGCGGCTGCCGGCGCGAAGACGTCCCGGCCATGAAACGTTGGCGCAGGCGCCGATGGCGTCATCCGGCTGATGTCCAGCTCGATCGTGCGGACAGCGCCGCCGTCACGGAGCACAGCACCAAGCAGCAGGCCGTTGTCGGGGCCAACGAAGCAGCGCCCCGAGGCAGCTTCGATCGCAAGGGCGCGTCTGGACGTTCCGACCCCTGGATCAACGACAGCGCAGACGACGGCGTGTGCCGGCAGCCACGGCAGCGCATCGCTGAGCACACGCGACCCCTGAATGACGTTCTGTGGCTCGATCCCATGTGTCAGGTGAATCACGGATGAGCCAGGTGCATGACTGACAAGCACGGCTTCACAGATTCCGGCGAACTCATCGACGGTCCCGAAGTCAGTCAGCAGTACGATGGGTCGGCTGCTCATCGACGGATGCTTTCCGCCGCTTCCAGGACGGCGACCAGCAACGAGTCCACGGAGGGCTCATGCGCTGTTGCTTCGACCTGGAATCCCGCCTCCGTCGCAGCGGTGGCCGTGACGGGTCCGATCGCGACGGCGCGCATCCGTGCTGGACGGCTGTCGCCGACCGCAGCAACGAAGTTCTCGACCGTTGCGGCACTGGCGAAGGTGACCAGGTCGCAGGTCTCGATGGCTGCTCGTGTAGCGGCATCCAGCGGTTCTGCCACGGTCCGGTACGCGGGCACAACCTCGACGTCGCAGCCCGAGTCGCGCAATCCCTCCGGCAGGCGCTCGTCGCCGCGCTCTGCGCGAATCAGCAGTACGCGCTCACCGAACAGTGGGTGGCCACGCAGCGTTTCGAGCATGCCTACTGCCGTACGCATGCCCGGCTGCGGCACGATGTCGGGCTCAACTCCGTTGCGCCGGCACGCGGCGACCGTGGCATCACCGATTGCCGCAACCACGCAGCCCGCGAGCGCACGACTGTCCCTGCCTGCTGCTGCCAGCCGTTCAAAGAGCCGGTTGGCTCCGTTGACGCTCGTGACGACGACGAACCGCGTCGACGGCAGCTGCTCGAGCGCTTCGTCGAGCACTGCATCGTCCAGCGGCTCAACGCGCAGTGACGGAGCCTCGATGACAGCCGCTCCAAAATCAGCAAGCGAGCGAGCAAGCGAGCTGGCTTGACTGCGCGCCCGCGTCACCGCGACGCTCAGCCCATGCAGTGGCAGCTGGTCAAACCATTGCAGCCGCTCGCGCAGATTGACAACGTCTCCGACAACGATGATGCCCGGCGACGGCAGCGAGGCGGCCTCGACGCGGTCTGCCAGCGAGGCGAGTGTTCCAGTCACCACGCGTTGGTGCGGCGTTGCCCCGCGTGAGATTACGGCCGCGGGGCGGGATTCGGGAGCTCCTGCAGCGACAAGGCTCGACGTGATGTGACGCACACGCCGAAGACCCATCAGGAGAACGAGCGTGTGGTCCAGCTGCGCAAGTGTGCCGTAGTCCGGGTCGGCGTCGCCACTGGGGCCTGCCGACGCAGTGACGATGGTGACCCCGTTGGAAACGCCTCGGTGGGTGACGGGAATACCGGCGCACGCCGGAACTGACAGCGCGCTGGTGACTGCGGGGACGATATGGAAGGGCACGCGGTTGCGGCGGCAGTGCTCGGCCTCCTCGCCACCGCGGCCGAAGAGGAACGGGTCGCCACCCTTGAGCCGAACCACCCGCTTGCCCGCCTGGGCGCGCTCAACCAGCACGTTGTTGGTGGTCTCCTGTGGCAGGACGTGGTCGCCCGCGCGCTTGCCCGCATCGATCAACTCGCAGCCAGCAGGAGCCTCCCGCAGCAGCTCTGAAGGAATGAGCCTGTCGTAGACGAGGCAGTCAGCCTGGCGCACGAGTTCGCGCGCCCGTACGCCAACCAGTCCCGGATCCCCGGGGCCTGCGCCAACCAGGTAGACGGTGCCTGCAGCAGCCTTCACTGGACCACCTCCCGGGCAGACGCGACGAGCGCCTCAACTGCAGCATCGTGGCTGAAGCTGCGCTCCAGCGCGACGGACGATGTCACACCCGCTCCGGCGTCATCGCCAAGAAAGACCCAGCCATGCGAATCGCCGTCCACATGGACACCGACTGCGCGCGTGCATCCCCCGTCCAGCGCCCGGGCCACGGCCCGCTCGATCCGAACGGCCCACTGGGTGTCGGCGTGCGTGACCTGCTGCCAGTCGATCGGTGCGCACCGTTCGTGATGGGCCTGGATGACGATCGCTCCCTGACCCGCCTCGGGCACGAGCTCATCGACATCCAGTGTGATCGAAGCCCGCTCCGCCAGGCCCAGCCGCAGCAGACCGGCGCGGGCGAGAACACAGCCGGCAAGCCCGCGCTCGGCGGCACGCGCCAGACGGGTCTGGACGTTGCCGCGCAGTGGTTCGATCTGCAGATCCGGTCGAAGCGCCCGCAGTGCAGCCGCTCGCCGCGTGCTTGATGTACCGATTCGGGCGGCCTCTGGCAGCTCCGCCAGCGATGCGGGCTGATGCGCGCCGGGCACGACGCTCAGGCAGAGCGCGTCGCGCGGATCGATTCGTGGCAGCCAGGCGGCCAGTGGAATCTCGGGATCGTCATCGACCAGTGGCACGTCCTTGGCGCTGTGGACGGCCAGGTCGATCCGGTCGCTGCTGAGTGCCGCCACGAGTTCGCTGACAAAGATGCCGCGCTCGCCAAAGGGGTGGTGCCCATCCGCCGCGGCCTGCTGGTCAGCGCGTGTGCCGATCGGAACCACCTCGAATTCGAGGTGTGGAGCCACACGCTGCAGCACGGCAATTGCTTCGGCTGTCTGACTCCGGGCCAGCGGACTGGTTCGCGTTCCGACTCTGAGGGCCCCAGGCCGCATCATCACGTCTGATCCGACGTGCCCGCAAACAGATGAGAGAGCGCGTCCGCTGCGGTGTCGGCATCGAGCGGGGCACACTCGGGATCAGCCGCGGCAGCACGCAGGCGCGTTGTTGGACCATGCAGCAGCCGGTTGACGATACTGCGCGTCAGGTGCTCAATCGCATCACGGTCACTGTCCTGCAGGTGAGCCAGGCGCGATGCGAAGCGGTCGACCTGCTCCTGCCGAACGGCCTCGGCATGGTGCCGCACCTCAAGGATCGCCGGGACGACCCGCTGTTCTGCGCGCCACTGCTGGAACTCGCTGGTGCCGGCACGCACGATGCGCTCTGCTTCGCCGACCGCAGCCTGGCGGGCGCCGGTGGTGCGGGATACCGCCGCTTCGAGACCATCGAGGTCAACTCGTGTGCAGCCACGGATCGACTCGCAGGCGGGATCGATGTCGCGCGGCATGGCGAGGTCGACAAGCACGAGCGGGCGGCCCTCGCGACGGTGCATGGCCTCTGCGATCCGTTCTGCCGTCAGCAACAGATGTGGCGCGGATGTGCTGCTGAGCACGACATCGCACGTAACCAGCTCGGTGTCGACGTTGTCGAATGGAACGGCCGTGCCGCCACACTGCTCTGCCAGCGACGAAGCGCGGGCGGCATTCCGGTTGGCGACGAAGACATTGTTCGCACCGCGGGCCTGAAGGCTTCGGGCCGCAAGCGCACTCATCTCGCCCGCGCCGATCACGAGCACATTGCGGCCCGTCAACGTCCCCAGCTGGTGCTCTACCAGCGTCGCGGCTACGGAACCGATCGACGCATTGCCTTCGCCGATCGCCGTGTTCGACCGGACTTCCTTGCCAACCTCGACAGCTGCTCTCAGCAGCCGGTCGAGCAGCGGTCCGATCTCCCCGGCCTCGCGGGCGCTGAGGTGTGCACGCCGCAACTGCCCGAGAATCTCGGCTTCGCCAATGACGACCGAATCCATCCCGGCGGCAACCCGCATCAGGTGCCCGACGGCAGCACGGTCGACCCGTACCGTGACGGCCGCTGCAAGCGCATCGCAGTCCACGCGCGCAAATACGGCCAATTGATCGAGCACATCGCCCACGACCCCGTCGACGTCAGAGGTCACCATCGTCAGTTCCGTGCGGTGACACGTTGACAGTGCCACCAGCTCGTGGACGTTGGGCAACGAGGCGATCCGCGCGGTCAACGGCTGGGCACGTTCGCCGACCAGTGCCAGGCGCTCCCGCAGTTCCAGCGAGGCCGTTCGGTGCGAGACGCCGACGGTTACGATCGACGCGGCGCTGGCATTGCCGGTTCGATGGATCTCGGCGGGCGTCGCGCCGGTGGCTGGGGGTGTCTCAGCCGTCAGCATGCGCCTCCCCGCGCTCCGGCTTCACGTCGGGACGTGCTCGATCAAGTCGATTGATCTTTGCTCCGATCATCGCGATCCAGGCAGCAAGCACGAGCATCACGGATCCATATGCAGCAAACACATATGCCAGCGAGTCATCACTCATCAGCCCGGTACCTTCCGTTCGTTGTCGCCACGCGCAGTCACGGTCACCGTAGCCCGGGCGGCTGTGCTGTCAGCCTCCGTGCCCGTGGTGTCAGTTCCATTCGAGACATATCCGCGCAGCGCCAACAGCTTGCCCGCCGTCTCCACCTGCATCATCAACGTGCACAGCGCCAGGAAGCCAACGATCGACGTGATGAACGTCCAGGCCATTGGCGCTGACATTGCCAGACCATCGCGCTCGATCACGACGGGGTGGATGAGGGTATCCGCAATGCGGATTGCCAGGAAGCTGAGCGGAACGAGTGCCGCACCAACCAGCGCGTAGGCGGCACTCGCCACGGCACGGCGTGGGCCGTCATCCATCGAGAACCGAAGCATGAAATACGAGCCGTAGAACAGGTACAGCACCAGGAATACCAGCAGCTGCCGGTCGCCCCACTGCCACCAGGTTCCCCAGGCCGCCTTGGCCCAGATGGAACCGCTCACCAGCACCAGTGTTCCGAAGACCATGCCGACGTGTACCCCCACATAGCTCCGGATGTCGTGGTCAACCGACCTGGTCAACAGGCAGAGCACGGCATTCCAAGCGCCGGCGAAGAATCCGAGGTATGCGGCGAAGGCAATCGGAACGTGCAGGTAGAAGATCTTCTGGGCGAGGTCCCGCTGCTCGCCGCCGCCCACCAGTGGAATGTGCGATGTCGGCGCCCAGGTGAAGGCGAGGACGCATGCGGCGGGAATGCACAGCATCGCGAGCGCTGCGGCGATTCGTGGCGACCAGCGCGCGGGCGAGGTTCGGGGGGCAAGGAGGGGCTGCACGGGCGCGATTCTAGCCCGGTTCGGCGGTGCGGCGCGCCACGTCCATGGACGTCTGGCGTCGACCGACGACGGTGCTGGCCGCCCGAGGCCGGCCCTGGACCCTCAGTCGTCGGCGAGTTCCGGGACGAGCCCCAGCCCGAGTGCCAGAACGACCAGGTCGAACAGACCGCAGAATCCCAGTGCTGAAGCCAGCGGACCGCTGGTCGGATCAACGGCTGCAAGCGTTGCAACCACACCTCCGATCAGCAGCGGCAACGTCATTGGCAGCAGCGTAACCGCAGCAAGCAGCTCGCGGGATCGGGCACGCATGCCCATCGTTCCTACGAGTACACCAGATGCCGCCAGCCCGGCATCGACGAGGAGCAGTGTCAACGCAATCGAGCTCCAGGCCGACACGTCGAGGGTGGCCGAAAACAGCAGTGCCCAGGTTGGCAGCAGCAGCACATGGGTCGTCAACAGCAGCGCCAGCATCGCGGTTACCTTGCCGGCATAGATGGCCGATCGGCCACAGGGCGCCAACAACAGCGCATCCCACGTTCCCGTGTCGTGCTCTGCCGAGATCCCGCGCGCGACAACAAGCTGTGCGCCCAGCAGCACCGAGATCCAGAGTGCGCCTGCCTTCAGCGTGGTGCCGGGATCTGCGCTTCCCGCCAGCGCAAGGTGCAGAGTCACGAGCGCCCCTGTTGCAAACAGCACCAGCGTCGAGAGCGATGCGGGATGGCGAATCTCCGCACGAAGATCCCGCGAGGCGACGGCCCTTGCCACTCGAATCCACGTCTGGCGGCTGACCGGTGTCTGGTCCGGTGTCATTCGGCAACCTCGAGGTGTACCGTCGCCGTTGCCCGGGGGGCCAGCCACTCATGCTCGTGGCTTGCGCAGATGACCATGGCCCCGCCAGCACACCAGCCGTCAATTGCATCATTCAACCGCTCCCGGGCGGGTGCATCGAGGCCAACGGTGGGTTCATCCAGCAGGATGATGCGTGGCTGTGTGACCTCGCAGCGGGCAAGTGAATATCGTTGCTGCCAACCCCGTGACAGCTCGCCAACGCGCTGGCCGGCAACCGACGCCAGCTCCCAGCGTTCGATCAGTTCTGTTGTCCGTTCACGCGCCTGTCCGGTTGCTGCTCCGGCGAGTCGCAGCGCCTGCACCAGATTGCCCTCGACTGACAGCTCCGGCCAGGCAAGCGACGAATGACCTGCAAATCCAATCACGCGCCGGGCGAGTGCAGCCTCCCGTTCGCTGATGGACGGATCGAGTCCGCACACCGTGATCCGACCCTCGTCCGCGCGGGCAAGCTGCGCAATCATCCGGAGCAGCGTGCTCTTGCCGACTCCGTTGGCGCCGGTCAAGCCGACAAGGCCATCCCCGTTCAGGGCGATATCCAGATGTCGGAAGATCCAGCCGCGGCTGCGGCGTTTGCCCAGATCCTGCACCTCGAGCATTGCTTGCCCGGTCTGTTCCGTGATGGCCGCCACCCG
>CAYNNW010000023.1:0-11893 GCA_964398435.1 uncultured Gaiellales bacterium
TTGGCACGCTGGCCAACAGGTTGACGCCCTTGATGACCGAGCCGTCGGTGCTGGAGTAACCGCCGCCACCGGTGGCGAAGTATCCGTCTGGACAGTAGGCCCGTGCGGTCTTCTTTGATCCACCGTTGACACGAACGAGTCCGCTGTCAGTCATCTTCGTAGCCTGGATCTTGAACTTCGTCGTTGCCGACAGGTCGTTCCAGCCAAGCGTACCGTCGTCGATGTCGCTGCCGGTGAGCGACTCGTTGCCGACATCTGCACCCGTCAGCGAGCCGTTGTCGATATCACTTCCGGTAACAGACTCGTTGGCAAGATCAGCGCCGCCCAGGCCACCGTTCTCAACGTCGAAGCCGTCAATCGTACCGTTCATGATCTCGACTCCCGTCAGCGATCCATTGCGGATGTCGCTGCCGTTCACCGAGTTCGTTCGGATGTCCTTGCTGGTGAGCGTGTTGTTCTTGATCTTCTTGCTCGTCACCGAGTTGTTGGTGAGCTCGCTGCCGTCGAGCGCAAGTGCTGAGGCGGCAGTGGCGAGCAGTGCCGTGGCGGCAATGGCCACAACGACCCGGCTGTTTCGGCGCGACGCAGCAGCAAGGCGGTGTCGCAGTCCCTTCGGAGTTCGCATTGAGTATGTGCTCCTTGTTGATGTGTAGTGCTATCACGTGATGTTGCAACGACACGGATGGCTGCCGCGTGAACAGCGGCCATGCATGTCGCCTGCCCGCACCCGCACCGCACGACCTCCACGCTGCGGCAGCCTGCTTGTCAGGCCTGCCGGCGCGAAACGTCGACCCGGGGGCGGGGGCATCGCCGGCGGCTACGACCATCAGGTGATGGGCCGCACCGTCAGCGGACCGCACTCCTCCTGCCCACTGCCCTGACAGTCAAACGTCAATCGACCGGTTCTCGAAAATTGTGTTGGCAAAACCATGGAATTAGCGAAGAAATTTCGGCGCAGATGCAGCTCTTGGTGGCGAGGTCCAAAGTTGTCGCCGCAGAGCATGGAATCCCTCGCGCAGGGAATATCGACCCAGAACCCATGGAGAATGCTCAGCGGACATCACGAACACCCGTACGCGGAATTCCCGGTCGGATCGTGCGTCCACCACGTCCGCTCGGCGTGGCCACGGGCACGGCATGGGAACCGCGGGATCCGGAGCGGGTCGTGGCGAAACAGTCCTTTGACGTCTGGGGCGTGGAGTTTCTCGAGAAGTACCCGCTCATCCAGCCCCTGGTTGCGGCCGCACTTCGCGTTGCTGCAGCGCATCGGAAGGGCGGCCCGGCAGACGCTCCGACGCCACCACCGGATGTGGCCAACGAGGCTGGCTCCTGGATGTTTGCGGCCGTTGGAGACTACGGAACGGGATCTGCGCAGCAGGCTCGGGTTGCAGCGAACATTCTCCGGGCGCGGCCACAGCTGGTAGTCACGGTTGGCGACAACGTCTATCCAACCGGGCGCTGGGAGGACTACGCCCGCAACTGGGATCCGCCACACCTGTACGGCACCCTCGCCCGTGAGATTCCATTCATGCCCACCGTCGGCAACCACGACATGTACCACGACGACATGCGCCCTTACTTCGGACACTTTCCTCATCTGAATGGGCAGCCGTATTACACGTACGCGATGAAGAACGCGCAGTTCTTTGCACTCGACAGTGATCAGGACCTGCGGGTTGGCAGCGCCCAGTACCGCTGGCTGGAGGCGCAGCTCGCCGGAACCCGCCAGCGCTGGAAAATTGTCTACCTCCACTATCCGCTGTACGGCCGGGATCCGCGTGCGTTTGACGAGATCCGGCGGGCACTGCAGCCATTGTTCGTTAGATACGGCGTGCAGCTGGTGCTTGCCGGCCACGAGCACAACTACCAGCGAAGCCATGCGATCCAGGGTGTGACCCACATTCTCACGGGCGGCGGCGGGCAACAGGTGTGGCCGTTCATGAGCAGCGCCGGCCCCCACACGGCGCGGCGCGCAGCGGCCTATCACCACGTCGAGGTATCGGTGGGACCATCACGCATGGTCGTACGGGCCATTGATGAGAACGGCCGCCGAATCGATACGGCCGTTATTCCGGCTGGGCGCGGCGCAGCCGCAGCACCATCCGCACAGCACACCACAGTGACGCCGCGGCGGCGAGGCAGGCCACAGCGAGCAGCAGGCGCGGCGCACCACTGAAGGCAACTCCCCACGGCGCACTGACGGCCGCAACAAGCTGCAGGCGAAGCACCCGGCCGATCTCTCGACGCAGCTGGGAATCGTGTGCGCACTCCATCAGCGGCCACCGACCACGACAGCCACAGCCCCACCGACGAGCAGCACCTCGGCCGCTATGCAGATGGCGGTCAGCGTGCGGCGGCTGCGACGCTGCTCGAGCAGGTGGACGGTTCCGCTGGTAACGAACATCGCCGCGAAGGCCAGAAACGGAAATGCCAGAAAGGCCATGATCCAGTCGACGGCGCTGACGTCCTGCAGATTCGGCATTCCGTCATCTGGCGGCACGTTTCGTGACACATCGCCACCAGATTGGTCGGCAGATTCGGTCATATCCTGACGGTCGGATGCGCTCACACCGACATCCTAGTGTCAGCGGCTCAAGGCGGCTGCAACATGCGCCGATACATGACCTGTGCGCATTCTTCTGACACGCACACGCGCGAGCGCCCTGCCGACAGCCCTGCTGCGGAACCGGGCGCTGGCCGTGGTCCTGCTTGCAGCCGCCCTGATGCTGCTTCCGTCAGCAGCCAGCGCCATCACCATTAGCGGCACCGCGCAATCCGATGAGGCCGGCACGGCCTGGGCCGGCTGCGACGGCATTTCGCAGAACATCAAACTGCGCCTGTCCGGTGGCAGTGCCCAAACAACGTCATGCAACCCGGTCACGGGTGCCTGGAGCTTTGCCGGCCAGACGGTCGGATCCGAAATGACGGTGACCGCCTACCTTGATATCCCGGGATCCACGGGATACGGAGTTCTCTGGTACCGCACCCCGGCTACTGGCAGCAACATCACCGGTCTCAAGGTCGTCGAGGACGTCGCCGCATTTCAATCGACAACGGGCAGCAACTACGGCTCGCTTGGCACGATAGCCGACTGGACCAGCTATGAAGATGCCGATGTCGGCTACAACACGATCCTGCGGCAGGCATTGTTTCCACACAAACAGGTTCTGATCCGAAGCTTAGCTGGCGGCACGCTGACCTCACTCCACGGCGTCAGCACCGGAATGATTCGAGTGATGTCAGGCGCGACCTTCAAGCTGGGTTCCATTGGCGGAACGGTTCTTACCGCTGCTGGGACCTCCACAGACTGCACGCTCGGTCCAAACGTATCCATCCCCCTGTGCGTTGATGGAGGCGGGTCACTGACATTTGCCACCACTCGTACACGAGTTACGTTTATTCCCTCATCATCAAACAGCAGCGTATCGGTACCGGCCTACAACTATGACGAACTGAACCTGTGCGGCGCTTCATTTGAAATGGGTACCGGCGCTGCTCAGTCAATGACCATTCGACGACTTCATGTCAGCGGTCCGGTCTGCCCGTCCCACAGCACGGCAGTCAGCTTCAAGAATGCGCCCACCCTGACGGTCAGCGAACGCATGGTCGTCGGGCCCAATGCCGCTCTGTCCAGCACGGCCGCAATGACGTGGACGCTCAAGTCGGGAATCGTTGGTACTGGCAAGATCTATCTGCCGAACACCGACATTCTGCTCCGAACCGACGACGGGCTCGGGGTCATGTCGTCGGGAGACAGAAACGCCAGCGGAACAGGAGACAAGCAGTGGATCTTCAGGTCAATTGAGTTCTCAAACGGAAGTTCGTACACCACCTTTGGCACTGCCGGTGCTGCAACGTGGGACTCCACAACTGGTGCCGAAGCAGCATACGACGCAGCCTTCGTGCCAGGGTCGTACGCCAATACCACAAATGCGATAGCAGTCGTGGGCTCCACCCCGGCAAATGGCGGCGACATGAATATCCGCTGGTACACGCGGAACGGCGCCCTCGACACCAGTCGCGGAACAAGTGGCGTCACGACCTGGGATTCCGGAAGCGGCAATGACGTTGCCTACGCCACAGCATATGGCGCCGAATCTGCCGTGTTCGTGGCGGGAAGAACCGCCGCAAATTCGGGCGATGCAATGATACGCGCGCTCGACTTCTCGACAGGAGCCGATACGGGTCAGTTCTACACGTGGAATTCGGGCTCGGGAGACGACTATGTGGTCGACATGGCAGTCGACTCGCCGGACACCGCAACCTCCATATCTACTCGAATTCCCACGCTTATGCGAAGCGCCGCAAATTCAGGGGAATGGCGGTACGCGGAACTCACCGTTTCAGGGACCGAGACGAGTGGATTTACATACGATGGAAACTCGTCATACGACGATCCACCCAAAGGCCTGTGCCGCTCACCGATGTCAGGGCACACGTATGCCGTGGGCGGTAAAGGCGCCGCCGTTGGCCAGGACTGGATGATCCGACGCGTTGCGGATGGCGCCTCAACCTGGGATGCAACCTGGCCCAACCCCACCTATACAAGCGGCGCAGGATCAGACTTTGATCAGGCCATTGCCTGTGCGGTTTCGCTTCAGGGCAATCTGTATGTGGTCGGCCGCAAGGGCGGCGGCTTCGGAGACATAGCAGTCAGATCCTACGACTCGTCCGGCAACCTGAGAACCAATTGGGGCAGCAGCGGAATGTACACCTGGGACAGCGGCGGCGGCGGCGTCGACCAGGCGGTAGGAGTGACCGTCCAGGGAGAAACACTGTTTGTCACGGTTCACAGCAATGCCGCTGACTGGAAGATCCTTCGGCTCGGGGCAGATGGGGCGCTCGACACGAATTGGGGCACGTCGGGAATTGTTACCTACGACTCCGGCAGCGGGAACGATGTTCCATCGGGGATGATGTCCACACTCGAAACCGACGACCTGATCGTCTATGGAAGCGCAGCTACAAATAGTGGCGACTGGATGATTCGCAAATACAACGCCAACGGCGATCTGATCAACGCCACCAGCGCCTTCAATTCGCGAATCACATTGGGCGATGGATACACCAGCAACAGCATGGTCTTCAATCGCAACTTTACCGTCGGAAAATCGAGCGACACCGTAACGGCAATAGTCGACAACGTTCGAGGCGACCTCCCCCTCGATATCGGCGGAAGTCTGGTCATGGAGAACCACGGTCGACTATACGCATCTGACACCTCGCGATTTGAAGTCTCCAAGGATCTCGACTTCCGATCGGGAACGACATTTACCGCCGGATCGGGAACGGTTACCCTCAGCGATGCGGAGGAGCAAAGCGAAATTACATCCCAGGGACAGTCGTTCAACAACCTGACCATTGAAGGTTTCCGCAAAGCGGTGATGTTCAAGAACTCAACAACAACCACGATCAGCGGAACGTTTACCAGCGCAGGTTCTTCCTGTACGGCAATGAACAGGATTGGATCGGACTCCGGTGGAACTGCAGCAACGATCAACTCGGGCACCGAGGCCCTTTCATACACTCAGTTCAAAGACATCACTGCTTCCCCCGCATTCACCACTACCAGCTCGGAGGACATCAGTGGCAATACCGGGATTACATTCAATTCACCCTGCAGCGATACAACACCAAAGAAACCAACCAACATGTATGCGGACGACTCCAACGCACAGAGCGGGTCGCAACATGCAGCGGGGCTGACGTCGGCTACGCCAAAATTCAGCTGGATCTCCCGAATCGGCGGCCCATTCGACAAGCAGCGGGTTCAGGTTGTCAATGACGTTATTGGTTTTTCGCCAGGAACGTGGCACCTTGATGGCAATGGAACGGATTCATCAGCCACGTCGAATGCGATGACGCTGCCCGGCGGCGGAGCGGACCCGTCTTGGGTAACCGGTAACACCAACTTCTCGCAGGCGGCCAGCTTTGATGGGGTTAACGATTACCTGTCGGCGTCGTCGAATGCCGCCTACGATCTGGACGAGTTTACCGTGAGCGCGTGGGTGAACTTCGACGCTGCCGATGCGGGAACGGGAACGTACCCAACGATTGTTCAGCGGCAATCCTCGGACACCAACAGCAATTTCGCCATTCGAATCAATCCCGGCGCACTCACGGTTGAAGCCACGCTCTCTGCAGGGGGCGTCCAGTACAAGACGAATGACCTGTACTCTTCACTGCTGACAGGAGACAGGCGCTGGCACCACTTCGCCATGACGGTCAAGAGCGGCCAGATCGGCATGTACCTCGATGGTTCGCTGATCAGCACCAAGACGTTTTCCGGCAACGTCGACAATCCGGCGTCGGCAATTCGCATTGGCGACGGATTCAAAGGCCAGATCGACGACGTTCAACTGGTCAACTATGCGCAATCGGCAGACGAGATCCTGGGGTACGCACGAACCTCGCTCCCCCATGACACAACATTGTGGGACAGCGACAACACAGATGCCGGCGTGGCAATGACCTCGTGCACCAGCGGAAGTCGTTGTGCGGACATCACCTATGGGGGCGCCGCCGGCACGTTGCGCTCTGATGGGGCTCGCTACTACGTGCGAGCCAAGTTCAAGAACACTGGTGGACCTACCTGGTCACACTGGTCAACCTACGACTGGTTCACGACTGCCAGCTCGATGACCGTGAGCGTTACATCTGGTAGCAGCGAAACTCTTCAACCATCGCCGGCACTTCCCGGTGACGACGCGACAGCGACGAGCGACATCACAGTCAATACCAGTTCAAGCACCGGCTACCAGCTGCTCGCGGGCGTGCCCGATCCGGCCCGCGTGCTTCGGAGCGGCGACAGCGTGATCCCAACATGGACCGCAATTACCTATCCAACAACGTGGACACGGGGAGTCAGCGGATATGCCGGCATGACGGTGCTCGCTGCGACCGGCGGCAAGGACACCGCAAAGTGGGGCACGGGAACGACGGAGCGCGATTTCGAGAATCTGAAGTATTCCGGCATGACGCCGTACCTGAACTCGATGCATGCACGAAAGGGATATAGCGCATCCACGGATACGATCACGGTTGGGTATCGAGTCAACGCACCGCCGTCAGCACCGCGAGGCGTATACACGGGCACCGTGACATTTACAGCGGTTGCCAATCCCTAGGCAACGACAACGGGCGGCCACTGAATGGTGACCGCCCGTGCGTGCATGAATGGTGCGATGACTCTCAGATGTCGCTGTCGCGAAGCGGCTGTGCCTCGGGCAGGCCCTCGAGCTTCTTGAGGGTGTTGTTCTCGATCTGACGAATACGCTCACGGGTTACGCCAAACTTGCGACCAACTTCCTCGAGCGTGCGCGGATGCTCACCCTTGAGACCGAATCGAAGCTCAATGACCTTGCGCTCACGCTCAGGCAGGGCGCCGAGCGCGCGCTCGATGTCTTCTTTGCGCATTCGCAGGCCGGCCTCTTCGTACGGGCTGGGAATCGTCTCGTCCTTGACGAAATCGCCAAGCTCCGACTCTTCCTCTTCGCCGATCGGCTTTTCCAGGCTGACCGGCAGCTGCGCCATCCGCAGGATCTCGCGCACCTCTTCGGGTGTCATCTCGAGCTCGTGCGCAATCTCGTCGGGTCGCGGCTCACGACCCAGTCGCTGTACAAGCTGTCGCTCAATGTGAACGACCTTGTTGAGCTTCTCGACCATGTGCACCGGGATGCGGATCGTTCGAGCCTTGTCGGCGATTGCGCGGGTTACTGCCTGGCGAATCCACCAGGTGGCGTACGTCGAGAACTTGTAGCCCTTGCGGTAGTCGAACTTCTCGACTGCGCGGATCAGGCCCAGCGATCCCTCCTGGATCAGATCCAGGAACGACAGGCCGCGGCCGAGGTAGCCCTTGGCGATCGAGACGACAAGTCGAAGGTTGGCTTCGATCATCGCGGTCTTGGCGGCCATGTCGCCACGCTCGATGCGCTTGGCGAGTGAGACCTCCTGCTCAGCCGTCAGCAGGCTGACCTTGCCGATCTCTTTCAGGTACAGGCGGAGACTGTCGAGGCTGGGCTCAACGGTCAGATCCAGCTCGACCGGTGGCTTGGCCGGTGGCTGCTGGTCGGTTGCTCCGAATGCACCATCGCTGCGCGAGTCCTCGGCAGCGATGATCTCGATGTCGTGTTCGACACAGTACGAGAGAAAGTGATTGAAGTTGTCCTCAGAGATCTCGGTCTCGGCTTCGGCAAGTTCAGCCTTGATCTCGACATCGGTGAGATAGCCGTTTTCGTGTCCGCGCTCAACGAGCTTCTGCAGCTCGGCAATCTCGGGAGCGGCGATATCGACGGTAAGCATGGGCCTCCTTGGCAGGTACGAGAGTCATCCGTGACGACGACAGACTGGCGAGTGGGGCTGCCTGGTACCGACACTGCTAAGGCACGTGTACGGTTGGCTCGCGAAAGCTGGATTGACGGGGAAGTCAAGCCAGTCCGTCATTCTATACGGTCATTGCGCCCGGTGTGGCACAACAACGTTGTACCTTCTCTATCGCCGCTGGCCCCCATGCCCGAAACGCACTGCGGCGCGGCTGGGCGGACGGCGGCCACGGCGATCGCCCAGGGCGGCCAGCGACTGTCAGCCGAAACGTGTGTCAGTGCCGCGGAAACGTGACGACGACCCGGTCGTCGCCGCCCCGCAACTGACCGCCCATCGCCTCGATGCGCATGCGCTGCAACGCAAGCAGGATGCTGGCAGATCGCTCATCGGTGCCGGCCATGGGCGTTCCGGCAGGCAGCTCGAACGTCATCTCGACCGCAGTCCGCGCAATCTTCCAATTCACCGCGAGCGACAGGGATGGTTCCCACAACATTGCGCGGCAGACGCCGACGATGACACCAACGGCCCATGCCCGATCAACCTGAACGGTTGCATCCTGACCGCGCTGGATCGACACGCGATTCGCATCCGGCCACCGCTCATCAGCAGTGGCTGCATCGACCAGCTCAACGAGTGAGACCGGCTCAGCAATCGGCTCGATGCGACCAGCGGCGATCCGCCCCGTGGTCGCAAAGGAGTCCAGCAACTCATCGAGGCGATCGGCTGCCGAATTGATCGCCTCGACGTACTTGCGAGATTTCTCGTCGAGGTCAGCGCTCTCCAACATGCGGCCGAACCCATAGACAACCGCAAGTGGGCTGCGCAGCTCATGACAGGCGGCACCCACGCCGAGCGCCAGCAGCGTTGCCTTGCGGTCATCGACCCCGCGTGTTCCGCTGTCATTCACTCTCTTCGACACCTTCCCGCGCAGCCCGCAGAATCGGTTCCACAGGACAACCGCCTCACGCGGGCGCGCACACATGGCACACTACCCGCCGGCCAGCATGTCCGCCATGGCGCAGCACGCATGACACACACCCTCGGCACACCTTCGACACACATCTCCAGCGAGGATGCTGCGCGCATGAACGCGCGGCCTCAGCGGGACGGTAAATCGCTTCCTGATATTCACGACGGCACACCGCCGCGCGAGCTTGCCGTCGACGATGCGGGTGTCCACGGCGTACGTCACTCGCTGGTACTGGAGCATGGCACGCCGGCGATTGCAACGATCGATGCGTCGTGCTCGCTGTCACACAGCGCCGTCGGTGCACACATGTCACGCTTTCACCAGGCGATTGATGCGGGATCGCGCACGCCCCAGTCGCTGGTCGCCCATGCGCGTCGGATCGCCGAAGAAGTTCGGTCACGACAGCAGGCCGAGCGGTCCCAGGCGACACTCCGGACGACCATCCTCGTGCGGGAAAACGCACCGGTATCCGGCTGGTCAAGCGAGGAGCCGGTTGAGCTTGTCGCGCGCGCCGTCGCCTCCGCCGCTGGGGTGCGAAGCGCACTGACCGTTCAGGTTGCCGGGATGAACGCCTGTCCCTGCGCGCAACAACTCGTTCGATCGGTTTCAGCTGCGGCGCTGACCGCTGACGGATTCAGCGAGGAGGAGACCGAGCGCATCCTCTCGATCGTTCCCGGTGCGACGCACAACCAGCGCGGGATATCGACACTGACCATCGGGACGAGTGCCGAGGCAGATGTTGCACTGATGATTCGAACTGCCCGGACAGCAATGAGCTCGGCAGTTCACGAGTTGCTCAAGCGCGAGGACGAGCTCCAGGTGGTCGCCCAGGCGCACAGCACACCCCGATTCGTCGAGGATTCGGTTCGCGAGCTGCTTGCCGGTGCAGCTCAGATCCCGGACCTCGACAGCGGCGACCTGGTCGTGGCATCCGTTCGCAACCTGGAAAGCATCCATGCGCACGATGTCGTGGCGCGTCGATCAGCGACCGTCGGGGCGATCCGCGACGAACTCGCTGGACAGCGACCCCACTCGCATGCAACCGTCACGCTTGATCAATGGCTGAACGGTGCTGCCACTGGTGCCCGTCGGTAACACCCGCAGACCGGAGCGCACCATGACCTCACCACAGCAGCTCGTGCTGGCAGTTGACCAGGGGACCACGGGAACCACCACGCTGGTGGTCCGCGTGGACGGATCGATCGTTGGGCGCGCCTACCGGGAGCACCCACAGCATTTTCCGGCGGCCGGGCTGGTCGAGCACGATCCGGAAGCCATCTGGAAGACAGTCCTTGAGACGACAGCAGAGGCGTGTGCTGCCGCCCAGTGTGCGCCTGCAGATATTGCCGCCGTCGGGATCACGAACCAGCGTGAGACGGTCGTGGCCTGGGATGCCTCGACGGGTCGCGCAATCGGCCCAACGATTGTCTGGCAGGACCGGCGCACAGCGCAGCGATGCAAAGAGCTTCAGGCGGATGGACGGGCTGAGCGGATCCGCGAACTGACCGGGCTGCCACTCGATCCCTACTTCAGCGCAACAAAAATCGAGTGGCTACTGACACATGTGCCGGAAGTCCAGCGCGCCGCAGCGGAGGGCACGCTTCGCCTGGGTACGATTGACAGCTGGCTGATGTACCGCATGAGCGGTGGGCGCACCCACGTGACCGACGCGTCGAATGCAGCACGCACGATGCTGTACGACATCCACGCCGGTCGCTGGTCAGACGAACTGCTCGATCTGTTTGACGTGAGGCGTGAATGGCTTCCTGAGGTTATTGATTCATCGGGGGCTGCCTTCACCACCGATCCGGCGGCGTTTGGCGGTGTGGCTGCTCCGGTTGCCGGTATCGCTGGCGACCAGCAGTCAGCACTGTTTGGACAGGCATGTCTCAGCGATGGGCAGGCGAAGGCCACCTACGGCACAGGCGCCTTCGTGCTCGTCAACAGCGGGCACAACGCGCCGGTGACCACATCACTGATCAGTACCGTTGGCTGGAGCCTCGCAGGGCAAGCCACGTGGGCGCTCGAGGGGTCGGTGTTCACAGCGGGCGCATCGGTACAGTGGCTGCGCGACGGCCTGCAGATCATTGACAGCGCACACGAGATCGAGGCACTGGCCCAGTCCATCACCAACAGTGGCGGCGTGGTGCTGGTCCCGGCGTTTGCCGGACTCGGCGCGCCATTCTGGGACTCGGGAGCACGTGGAACGCTTCTGGGCCTGACCCGGGGCACGACACGAGCACACATCGCGCGGGCAACGTTGGAGTCCGTTGCGTGTCGCGTACGACAGAACATCGATGCGATGGCAGCCGAGGGAACCATCGTCAGCGAACTGCGCGTTGACGGTGGCATGTCCGCAAACAATCTGCTCATGCAGATGCAGGCTGACCTGCTGGGAATTCCGGTAACGCGGCCGTCGAATGTTGAGACGACATCGCTCGGCGCAGCATGGCTCGCCGCAGCAGGTGCCGGACTCTGCACGCTGGACGAGATTGCGCGATCCTGGACAGCCGAACGGCGATTCGAGCCAACTGAGAGCGGCGCAACTGAGATGGGGACGGTCTGGGACCGCTTCACCGTCGGTGTTGAGGTATCCCGCGC
>CAYNNW010000024.1:0-6705 GCA_964398435.1 uncultured Gaiellales bacterium
TGATCTTGACGCAGTGCTTCTGGCCGGTGCTCCCGGATGATTATCCGCAAGTCCCCCAAGGACATTGAACGGATGCGTCGCTCGGGCGAGGTACTTGCCTGGGTGCACGACCAGCTCGCCCCGCACGTCCAGCCAGGTATCACCACCGGGGAACTCGACCGGATTGCCGAGGACCTGATCCGCTCGCGTGGTGGCGTTCCCACGTTCAAGGGCTATCAGGGGTTTCCAGCGGCACTGTGTACGTCGCCCAATGACATGGTCGTCCACGGGATCCCCGGGGCATATGAGCTGGTCGAGGGCGACCTGCTCAGCATCGACTGTGGCGTGACGCTGGGGGGCTGGGTCTCGGACTGCGCGCGCAGTTACGTTGTGGGAGCAACCGGCGGCGACGCCCAGCGTCTCGTTGATGTCGCATATGAGTCGCTCGACGCTGGCATCGCCCAGTGTCAGCCCGGGAATTATCTCGGTGACGTTTCGGCAGCGGTCCAGGAGGTCGTCGAGGCGGCGGGCTACTCCGTGATCAGGCGACTGGTTGGCCACGGCGTTGGCAGGAATATGCACGAGGACCCACAGGTGCCGAACTTCGGAACGGCTGGGACACCGCCGCGGCTGGAGGTCGGCTGGGTCTTCGCAATCGAGCCGATGATCACGATCGGGGGCCATGAGATTCGGGAAGATCCGGATGATGGCTGGTCGATCTACTCGGCCGACGGGAGTCTTGCCGCCCACGTCGAGCACACGATTGCCATCACCGAGGATGGCCCATTGATCCTCACGGTTCCGTGATTCAGGCGGCCGATCTGGCCGGTGGATCGTCTGGTATCCGCTGCATGTGTCATATCGTCCGCGACTTTCTGATACAGTCCGCGTCTGCGCGGTTGCGGTGGCCTGTGCGTGCCGGAAGGCACGAATGTTCCCCGTCGCCGCGCGGCACCATGAGCCCCTGCAGGAGTGATCGGGATGAAGGTACGCCCGTCGGTAAAACCCATGTGCGAGAAGTGTCGGATCATCCGGCGGCACGGACGTGTGCTGGTGATCTGCCAGAACCCCAATCACAAGCAGCGGCAGGGATAGTCGAGGAGGACCGCGGCGCATGGCGCGAATCGCAGGTATCAACCTCCCCGCCAACAAGCGGGTTGTGATCGCTCTCACGTACGTGTACGGGATCGGCGATACGACGGCACAGAAAGTGCTGGAGGCAACAAAGGTCAATCCAGACACGCGTGTGCGTGACCTCACGGAGCAGGAGGTCAGCGACCTTCGTGCGTGGATCGACCAGCATGTCATCGTCGAGGGCGACCTCAGGCGGGAACGTGCCCAAAGCATCAAGCGACTGATGGAGATCGCCTGTTACCGGGGAATCCGGCACCGGCGTGGTCTGCCCGTTCGTGGACAGAACAGTCGTACCAATGCCCGCACCCGCAAGGGACCGAAGAAAACGGTGGCGGGCAAGAAGAAGGCAACCAAGTAGCACCCCGAGGCAGGATTAGATGGCGGCTCCAAAGAAGGCAGCCGGTCGGGGCAAGACCGGCCGAAAGACCCGGAAGAACATTCCCGTCGGGCGGGCGTACGTCAAGACGTCGTTCAACAACACGTTTGTGACGCTCACCGACCGGCAGGGCAATGTCATCGTCTGGGAGAGTGCCGGCACGGCCGGATTCAAGGGCTCACGAAAGAGCACTCCCTATGCAGCTCAGGTAACTGCCGACTCCTGCGCACGCAAGGGGATGGAGCACGGGCTGCAGAAGGTGGAAGTCTTCGTTCGTGGCCCGGGTTCCGGGCGAGAGACCGCCGTTCGGGCACTGCAGGCTGCAGGGCTCGAGGTCATTGGTGTCAAGGACATCAGCCCCCAGGCGCATAACGGTTGTCGTCCCCGCAAGCGCCGACGCGTCTGATCTGGAAGGAGAAGCCACACACATGGCTCGATACATTGGACCGGTCTGCAAGCTCTGCCGAAGGGAAGGCCTCAAGCTCTTCCTGAAGGGAGAGCGCTGCCTGACCGAGCGTTGCGCCATTGAGCGCCGCGCATACCCACCTGGCCAGCATGGTCGTGGTCGGCGTATGAAGCAGAGTGAGTACCTGACGCAGCTTCGCGAGAAGCAGAAGGCTCGCCGCTACTACGGTCTGCTCGAGAAGCAGTTCCGTGGCTACTACGAAAAGGCATCCCGCCGGCAAGGCGTGACGGGTGAGAACCTGTTGCGTCTGCTTGAGATGCGGCTGGACAACGTTGTCTACCGCCTCGGCTTCGGTGCCTCACGTGCACAGGCGCGTCAGCTGATTCGGCACGGCCACTTCCAGGTCAACGGGCGTCGCGTAACGATTCCATCGTTCCAGGTTCGTCCCACGGACACGATCGAGCTGAAGCACGAGCGGGCCCGCGACACGATTCTGCAGGCCACTGACCTTGTCGCATCCGTACCGGCATGGCTCAAGGCCGACCATGAAAAGCTCACCGGCGAAGTTGTTCGCCCACCTGAGCGCGACGAGATCGACGTTCCCGTCCAGGAGCAGTTGATCGTCGAGCTCTACTCGAAGTAGCAGCAGCATCCGCGACGTGTCGCTGCACGTTGCGGGCTGCACCCAGGTCGATCACCCACGACACACCACAGGTAGGCGCAAGTGCTTGAGTTCCAGATCCCCAAGATCACAAGCGAAGACATCGAAGACACTCGTGGGCGGTTCGTGGTCGAGCCCCTTGATCGCGGGTTCGGCTACACGTTCGGCAACTCGCTGCGGCGAGTGCTCATGTCCTCCCTCGAAGGCGCGGCAATTGCCAGTGTCAAGATCGAGAGTGTCGCTCATGAGTTCAGCGCGATCAAGGGCGTTCGTGAGGACGTTACCGACATCGTCCTGAATCTGAAGAAGGTCGTCTGCAAGCTGCACGGCGATGAGGACGAGATTCGAGTTCAGCTCGTCAAGTCTGGTCCGGCGATTGCAACGGCTGGTGATATTGACGCACCACCGGAGCTCGAGATCCTCAATCCGGAGCAGGAGATCGCCAGCGTTGAGTCCGGCGAAGTCGAGATGACGCTGACGATCCGTCGTGGACGCGGATACTCGTCGGCCGACGACAACCGCAACCCGGACAGCCCGATTGGCGTCATTCCGATCGACTCGGTGTACTCGCCGGTGCGACGTGTGTCGTATGACGTTGAGGCTGCGCGTGTTGGTCAGCGAACCGACTACGACAAGCTCGTGTTCGACATTACGACCAATGGCGCGGTTGAGCCCAAGGATGCACTCAGCGAGGCTGCTGACATCCTGGTTCGCTCGCTGTCCATCTTTGCGACGATCGATCCGGCGTCGGTGCTGCCTGATCTCCTGCCTGTACCGGAGGTACAGGTCGAGTCGAGCGCCAAGGGGATGGAGAACATCCTCATCGAGGAGCTGGAGCTCGGGGTTCGCAGCTACAACTGCCTGAAGCGCGTTGGCGTCGAGACGATCGGCGACCTCGTGTCCAAGAGCGAGGCCGAACTCGCCGCCATTCCGAACTTCGGCAAGAAGAGCATCGAAGAAGTCATTGAGTCGCTTGAGCGACACGGACTCGCCCTCCGCGGCTGAATCTGACTGGCAGGAGGCTGGTACACCATGCGTCATCACCGAAAAGGACACAAGCTCGGACGGAGCAAGTCGCACCGCGAAGCGCTGCTGATGAACCAGGCAGCAGGCCTGATTCGCCACGGTCGCATCCGAACGACGTTGCCGAAGGCGAAGGCGCTTCGCCCATACGTCGAAAAGCTCGTGACCACCGCGCGACGGGGTGACCTGCACTCGCGACGACTGGTTGCAGCCAAGCTTCGCATGAACGACTACACCAGTTCCCGCAAGGCCGGCGTTGACCCGGTTGTTGCGACGCTGTGTGACGAGATCGCGCCCCGATTCGTTGGACGACCGGGTGGATACACGCGCATCATCAAGCTCGATCCGCGCCCTGGCGACAATGCCCCGATGGCCTTCATCGAGTGGGTCGACCACGTGCCCAAGCCGCGTGAGGCGGCCGGCGCTGCTGCGGCACACAGTCACAGCCATTCGCACGCGCACGCCTGACGCCAGTCGAATTACGCATGACGCGCGCGTACGTACGCGCGGGAACAGGATCGGTACTGGCCGGGCAGTTCACCCCCGCTCGCTGCTGTCGGCTGGCGGCCGGCCACGGCCAAGGTCGATGCCGGTTGGTGCCTGACTGCACGTGCGAACGCCGACAATGCCAGCCATGAGAACGACATCCCGGTACTGAAGCGGCTGTGAGTGTCGCTCTGTGGTGGAGGGTATGTCCGTGAGGGCTTCCCTCTCCCAGGTGTGCTCGCAACCGTGAACCATTGGTCCTGGCGAGTCGAGGAACGCTGCTGCGATGCCTCGAGCTGGCGGGCTGCCCCCGGCAGTCGTCGCTGCTCCCGCGTCGCCCGGTACGGCCGGGAACTCTCAGGCTGCAGTGACACCGGCCGATGGTCAGGGCTTTACGCCCGCGGGTCAGCAGGGAGCACCGCAACAGCCCGCAGGTCCAGCCCAGGGTCAGCAAGGCGCTCCACAGCAGGGGCAGGCCGGTGCAGCTGGCCAGGGTGCTCAAGGTGCTGCTGGCGCGCAGGGGCCGGCTGGAGCGCAGGGGGCTGCCGCAGGTCAGCCGCCGGAGCCGAGTGCACCAGAGGTATTGGCAGCGCTGGAGCAGCAGTTTGCCGAGGAGTTCTCAAAGCCGGTCGTTGCCGCAAACGGCAACGTCTACATGGAGCGCCGCAAGCCGGTGCTGCGTGACGGCAAGCTCGTGCTTGAGCTGGTTCTGGTTGCCAAGATCGACGTCAAGACCGGGCGTATTGGTCTGAACAAGCAGTTCATCGAGGCGCAGAAGCCGAAGCGCAGCCCGAATGCCAAGCTGGTCAAGATCGAGGACCGGTTCTTCTGGCAGACACCGACCAAGACAGCCGACGGGCAGCTCGTCGCCAAGCTTGAGCCGGCCAGTGAGGCCGAACTGCAGCAGGCGCAGATCGAGGCGCAGCAGCAGCAGGTTGCCGCGGAGGCTGACGAGAAGAACCGAAGCAGCGTCGAATGGCTGAAGCGGTTGGGAACCACGTCCCAGCTGATGAAGACCACTGCCTACACGGGCATGTTCATCGACGGGCTCGCCCAGGGACCCAATCCGATCACGGGTCGCTCGGGCGGAAGCTGGCTGTTCGGATATCAGATTCTGCAGATGCTCGATGGGCAGGCCAAGGGCGAGCTTCTGCCCAAGTGGCTCAAATCCGGCCCGATCGGAACAGGCCTGGAGTGGGCCCTGCAGGGCTACTACATGCTGGACACCCAGTACCACGTGGGTGTACTCAAGCAGTACATGCCGCGCACTGCTGCGGTGATGAGCGCCTTCACCGCCCCGACACGCGCCGTGATTCGCGGGGTGGCGGGACTGGGCAAGCAGGGCTGGGCAGCATCCGCGCCCGGGCCGATGACCGGACCGGCTACACCGCTCGCGCCCCCGCCAGTCCTGGGTGGTGTTGGTGGCGAAGCGATGGCAGCCCTCGCCAAGGGCGCCGCAAACGCAGCCAAGGTCGGCGGCGTCGATCCGATGCAGCAGGGCATCAAGCAGCTCGCCAGCGAGATGTCGACCGGTGTGGTGCGCGCCGTTGGTGCAACCGACGACGCGGCTGTCCTGGTACAGCAGGGTGGCAAGACTGCAGTCCAGCTCGTCCCGAAGAACATGCTCTACGAGGCGGGCCGTATGGCCGAGCCGAAGATGGGCGGCCTGCTCGATGTTCGCAGCTCGATTGACCGCGTAGCCAACGGAGCAATAGCGTCACTGCGACCTGCGCTGCAGACGCTTGCAATCGGCGGATCGATCGCCGGTACCCTGATGGCCGGCATGAACATGTCGCTGAACCTGCGTACACGTGGTCCGCAGTCGCTGATCATGGAGCGTGACGGTCGCGGCTCGCTCTTCGGCCTGCTGAGCAGCGGAACGTTCCTTGGAATGCAGATGTTGCCCAAGATCCTGCCGGCGCTGCTTGCAGCTGGAGACCCGCGTGTCCGCGTGGCAATGTCGGCGCTCAACCTTGCCGGTAACGTCTTCGGTGGCTTGAGCATGCTCAACTACACCGGACTGTTTGGCGATGGTGGTTACCTTGACCACGATGCCGTTCGTGCGGCCTTCCTGATCCCGCCGCTGACTCCAATCGGTCTGTTCTCGATGTGGATGAAGCGCCGCGAGAAGGCCAAGGAAGAGACCAAGGCCCGGATCGAGCAGAACCAGAAGCGCGCCCTTGAGACGGTCACGCGAATGCGGCAGCAGGCGGCAACGCAGCTGCAGGCCACCGGGCAGATCCAGGGCGCCACCGTTCAGCCGGATGGAACGATCGTGCTGCCGACGGGCATCAGCGATGACCTGAGCAAACCGGATGCGGTTCCACAGTCTGCCGCCGTCCCGGCCGATGTCGCGAACAACGTGCGGATAGCCGCAACGGCGCGGCCTCCCGTTCGCTGAGAACACTTCCTGCTGCATGGGGCTTGACGTATTGACCAATCGGTCGCACGATGGTCTCAAGTTCAACTGGACGGCCGCCTCGTGCAACCACCGAACTTCCGCCGGGACGCGGGACAAGGTGAGGGGAATCCTCCCCACACGGGAAGGCCATAAAGGACGTGGGACATGCCAACTATTCCACCAACAGCAGCGACGCTTCCGGCAGCAGGTGCTCAGCCACCCGTTCCGGCTACGACGGC
>CAYNNW010000024.1:6715-11706 GCA_964398435.1 uncultured Gaiellales bacterium
CAGACCAAATCGTCAGTCCTGCGACCACCAACCCGGCTACGACGGCTCCTGCGGGGGCCACAAACGCGGCAGCAGTGAACCCGGCAGCGACAGCGAACCCGGTCGCCGGCAACCAGGCCACGACGGCAGCAGGAACCGGCGGCCAGATCGTCATGGATACGAACAGTCTGGGTGGCGCCGGTATCAGCCTTGCCGGGTATTACAACCAGCGCTCAAAGTTGATTGCCAAGGTAACTGCACTGGTTGCCGAGGAAGCCGGACGGACCGGCACGGTCAACCAGGTCGCGGTTGCTCGCATCCGCCAGGAAGAGTCGTCAGCTTCGACGATCAACGAGCTCGGCGCACTGCTTCTGAGAAGCGATCGGGAAGCCAAGCAGGTCTGGACGCGACAGTAGTAAGCGCTGAGGCCCTGACCGGCAACTAGTCGGTGACGGGCACGACGCTCCTGCTGGCACCGTCAGGACGGCAGGAGCCAGGGACAGGAAAGGGCGGGCCGCGTGGCCACAGCCATGGGACATAGAGATTCTGAGCTTGACGGCGGCGCGTCCGCTGGCGCTCCTCGTGTGCCCGCGGCGCGTCAATCAGCAACGGGGTCCCACGCCTCGAATGTTGAGACGACGTCGATCATGGCCGGTGTTGCTCCACCACTCCGAGCCCGAATGCGTGCCGCAATCGCAGCCGCAGATTCCGAGGACAGCGGTCTGGTGGCAGTCATGTCATTGCTGGTCGATGAACCTGCCAAGCGAGATGCGATCATCGAGGCCTACCGCTCGAATGACGGCCTGCGAGATCAATGGCTGCGAACCTGGGAGCTGCTCAGGTCAACGATTCCGCACACCGCACACCACGACAGCAACTGAACAACGTTTTCCATACCTCCCCCACACCCCGCAGGAGCAGGCAACATGTCGATCAACAACATCGCCAACATCGCAGCCGCGTATTCCAACGCGATGAATGCAACCGGGGCGCGCATGGCCAACCCCGAGGTGATCAACGACACCGGCAAGCTTGCGATGCTGCAGAAGGAACTCATGCTCAACCAGGCCGGATATCAGATCGCTGCGCAGGCCATGAAGGACGAGCATCAGATGAACCAGCTCGTCGCCGAGCTGCTGCGCGACACCTGATGGTGCGGCCTGATTGCTGACTGCAACGGCCATCCAACGCGCTCTCCTGAAACAAGTTTCACCCCGCATCCGATAACAGGGTGCAAGCAGTGCGTACGCCATGGCTGGCGCACGACTCGAACGTGTGGAGTTGATCACCACCAACTTCCCTGCCGGGTCGCCGCGCCTCCGACGCGTACGTGTCACCGGGGGGTGAAACATGTCAGGCGTTACAACAGGGGGAGCCCCGATTCCGACTACCGGAGTCCCAGGGGGCACACCAGTTCCCAATGCCCAGGCCGCGCCAGTTACGCAGCCTGCAGCAGGAGCTTCGACCGTCGCAACAACCTACGATCCAACACCGATCAACACCGGTGGGTCAGTGTCGGGGGGCGGCTTCACCGACGACCTGTCGGATGCGGCAACCAGGATCGTGGCATTTGCGCAGGGGCGGATCACGGAAATCAACAACAACATCCAGGCTCTGTTCAAGAGCGAGGGTGGCGACGTTGACCCGGCAAAGCTTCAGTACTACAACAACATGCTCAATCAGTACGAACTGATGATGCAGCAGGCCGCGAAGCTCCAGGAGTCCAAGGAGCGCGCGCTGCAGGCACTGATGCGCTGATCACTGAACGGTCGCTAGTCGTGCGGCAGTTCCCGTACGTTGTCTCGGGCGGCGATCCCGAGGATCTACTCATTCTGACCTGACACGGAGGTACACACACCAGTCCAACCACTGTCACGGAAGGTCCGTGACCATGACTCCAGCGGTGGAGAAGACGGCCACTACGACCGGGAGGCAACTCGCGGTCGGCCAGATCTACGGCAGAGAAGCGCGCAGCGTCCACCACGGTGCGACAGCGGATCAGTCGCAGTACACAACCACCAGGAACGTCAGCACCGACGGATGAACACCCACAGTGGGTGCACACCCGGCGGAGAGGGGGGACACATCATGAGCGACTTTTCGACCATCAATCAGTTCGGGCCGCGACGAGCCGCACACCTTGCCCTTGTCAGCGATGCGGCGGACGCAGTAACTGCTGCATCTGCTGTATCGCGGGCTGCATCCAGCGATGCTGCCCGGGGGGGCATGCGGACCGCCATTGCTGCAGACCTGCGTCTTGTCAGCAAGGATGGCGCCACGTACGACACAACGGTCGTATCTGGCCGGACGGGTGCCTGGGGGATGACGCCACAGGCCACTCATGCCCGGCGCAGCGCGTCGGTCGCGAGCGTCGCCGCCGGAACCACGACATTTGATCAAGCTCTTCTGCCAATGGTGCTTGCCACTGGCGTCAGCGGGAAGGCAGCGGTCGCCGTCGCCGAGGCGATCAAGAGCAATCCCGATCTGTACGCCCAGGCTGAGCGGGCATGGAAGCAGGGACGCGGCGAGGTCTGAAATCAGGCGGTGTCGCAACACATAACGGGACTGCCCAGGTGCGGGAAACGCCGACCAGCAACCGGGATACGCAGCCCCAATTCCCACGGGTGTGGCGAGAGAACCCATCTCGCCACACCCGTATTCGATTGTGGAGCCTCAGAACAGCGCCCAGAACCGTGCAGATTTCGTTCGTAGCCTCTAGTGCGGCGGAGTGCGCCGATGCCAGGCGCCGACTGCGTGGCGCACTGCCGCTGCAAGCTCACTGACTGCGAGTGGCTCACGAACCTGCAGCACTCCGGGAATTGCGCGTGCCGGAATGGGCGTAGTCGTTACGAGAATCGTGGGCAGCACGGGGCTGCCGAGCAGGTCGAGCGATGGGTCAAGACACTCCTCAGAGACGATGAGTGCAGCAGCTCCATGTGCACGAGCGTGATGGGGCGTGAGCGCGCCGTTGCTCTGCAGAACACGCAGACCATGTTGGGCAAGCCACTGTGCATGTTCCTCGGGAACCCAGGCCCGTACGGCAACAGGCAGGTCGCCGGAATCCATCGATTCATCAACCGCTGAACTCTCGGCCTCATCCAGTGGAGCGACGGGATTTCCCTCGCTGTCGACCGGGACCCGCTCAACAAAGAACCCCGCGAACTTGACCATTCGATCACGCATGTGCAGCCCCTGATTGAGGTGATTCATCGGCCGGAGCATCGAGACCCATTCGCGTCAGCGTCTGTCGCAGATCGGTGCCAATCACACGGGCAACGTCCCGGTCGTCCACGAGTTCGAGCGCATAGGTCATCTGGTCCGCCAGATACAGCGCGAAGCACAGATCCAGCGCCCATCGGGTCGGATCGTCGGCAGTCACGCCGGCTGCTGCAAGCGCGGAATCGTGATCGGGCCAGACGCGACTGAGTGCTTCGCGCAACTCGGCCGGTGGCATCCAGCTTCGTCCCGACTCGTGCTCAGCAGCGGCAGAAAAGTGCATCTCGTCGACCAGCGGTGGTGCATCTGCGCGTGAGCGTTCCCAGTCGAAGACGCGTACCCGAGATCCCTCGGAGAGGATGTTCTGCCGTCTGAAGTCGCCGTGGCTGCGGCTTGCGGGGATCACGATTTCGCCGACAGTGCTGCAAAGTGCGGCCTGGATGGTGCGATACCCGGCTTCAGGAAGATCGATCTGCAGGATTCGCGTAACAAACGAGGTCGCTCGAAGTGGCATCGGCGTGACCGTTGCCCGCTGCACCGCTTCCAGGAAGTGCTGTACCGGGGCGGTCATCTGTGAGTCGTCGTATCGTGGCAGGGTTTCAGCGCGTGTACAGATGAACTGAATGTGGTGATCGGGGCGACCGGTGTACGGGATGGTGTCGCTCTGGTGGAGGACAGCCGGCACACATTCGGACACCTCCGAAGTGAGTTCGGCCATCTCCGTGAGCGCGGCTGCCTCAGCTGCAACGCGTGACAACGCCGGCTCGTCGACCGCAAGCCGTCCGTAGCAGGCAGCGTCGCCATCTGCAGTGAGAAATTGGACCGTCAGGCTGCGTCCACGCGGATCTGCTCCGTGCAGACCGAATTTGAACGCGCAGTGGGTGCACTCGACCTCTGCAGCGGCTGAACCGACGGCGAGCAATGAACTGACGGCATCGGGATCAAGATCCATGACCTCACCCGACAGTCGCCAGCGCAGCAGCAGCTTGCGCATCCGCCCTCGCCAGGATTCGGCTGCGATGAGCTCGAGTGGGGCATTGGAAGTCCGGGCAAGCAGGGGAATCAGGTACTGCGCATGTTGGCGATCCGGAAATGCGAGAAATGGAATTCCCGATCCTCGCGAGCGCTCAGCCAGCCCAAATGCGTCCAGGTCGACCGTCGCAACTTTCGAACGGGACGGCGAATCGTGTTCCGCTGATGTGTGCAGATGGGCCGTCTGCTGTTCGGCGTGTCTCAGGCCGCGGTGATACGAGACATTCATTACCACCTGGATTCCGATGGTCACAACCACCGCTCCCCAGATCCCCCAGAGCATGATTGCGGGCGGTGCGGCAATCACACTGAACAGGGCGCCAGTGGCGAATGAAGCGAACATGTAGCGCGTTTTGCCCAGTGCACGAATGCTTGCGGACGTTACCATCGCCAGTCCGGCGAGCACCAGGTACGGTGCGTACAGGCGAAGCACATTCCCGTAGTCGTCGAACTCCGGTCCGAATGTGTAATGCAGCAGGGTCTGCGGTGCTGCGATCAGCGCGATAACAATTGCTGATGAAGCAAGTGTTGATCCCAGATACGCGCGACGACGGTACGCTCGAAGACCGCTGATTCCGCCGGCCGCAAGCGCCTCCGAACTTGCGCTCGGAACAAAGTTCTCAAAACTCTGCAGCAGAACGTTTCCAGCGTTCAGGATGGTTCGTACCGCGCGCAGCGCTCCGATCGCCGCTGCGCCAAGCAACGCTCCCGCACAGACCATCACGAAGTTGCCGAGCAGCCAGTACAGCATTGCCGACCCAAGC
>CAYNNW010000025.1:0-11704 GCA_964398435.1 uncultured Gaiellales bacterium
GATACGCATTGGCGAGGGTCTGAGCCTCGATGCCCTGCGCCGCGTCCACGACCAGCAATGCTCCCTCACAGGCCGCAAGACTGCGGCTGACCTCGTACGTGAAGTCAACGTGCCCGGGTGTATCGATCAGGTTGAGCTGATACTCCTGCCCGTCGCGAGCCTGGTACACGACTCTGACCGGCGCGCTCTTGATGGTGATCCCGCGCTCCCGTTCGAGATCCATTGAATCGAGCAGCTGTTCCTTCATGTCACGGGCACTGACGGTCTGGGTGACCTGCAGGATGCGATCGGCCAGCGTCGACTTGCCGTGGTCGATGTGCGCAATGATCGAGAAGTTGCGAATTCGGGAGGGGTGCACTGCGTTGCGCAGTGTACAGGTCAGCCAGCCCCGTTCATCGCGTTGCGGCGTTCGCCGTGGTGCGCTGTTTCGGGGTAGCCCGGGTCATCCTCGATGGCAAGCAGAAATGCGATTGCAGCGATTGCAACGATTGCGAAATCGACCGTCATCATCATCGCTCCGGCGGCTCGCTGGTCGGCACGCCAGCCCATGTCGATACCGATGTGGGCTCCCCCGGCGGCATACGACCGGTAGACAACTTCGGGCCAGGCGATCAGGACCAGCCCAACCGTGCCACCAACGGCTCGGGCCAGGATGATGTACCCCGCCTTCCAGACGCGTCCACGAAATCGTTCGTTGGTCGGCTCAAGCAGTGGCCACCAGGCAAGCATTCCGCTGAGGAAGAATGTGACGTGCTGCACGATGTGAACGAGCGGATGCGCAACAGCCGCGTCATATGCAGCCGGCAGGTGCCAGGCAATCACCGTCAACAGCCAGACCGACAGTCCCAGTGGCGGATACGTCAGTGTCGCGCCAAGCCTGCGCAGCGGACCACGTCGTGCCACTGCCTTCATGATGCTCGCCGGCCAGAGAAACTGGAGCACCGGCGAGCGAAACCCGAGCAGCAGCAGCGGCGGTGCCAGATCTGCGATCAGCACATGCTGGAGCATGTGTGCAGTCAACAGATCGTCAGAGAGCGCTGGCACGGGGCCAAGTGCGGCGGTCACCAGCAATGCAAGCGCGAGCACGAAACAGCCTGTCTGTGCAGCGGGAATCCGTCGGCCCCTGGATGCAAGCCGAGATCGACTCGACAGGAACAGCACGAGCAGCACCGCGATGGCGAAGACCCCGACCGGCTCGAATGCCCACAGTGGCACCGAACCGGTCCCGCCCGTGTGCAACAGCATCACGAGGCGGCCACACCCCGGCGGCCGCGTGCGCTGCGCGCACGCTCGCGGTCGCTGATCTGTGCCTGCGTCATGGCCAACCGAACACCAGCCCATGCAGCCGGACCGGCAACGACGAGCTGTCCGACAACCAGCAGCCACACACCGCTGAACAGTGCGCCAACCAGCAGACACCAGGCCAGTCGAGCCGATATCCAGGCACCGACAACGTGCTCTCGCTGCCGTCGCGTCAACGACCAGGTCGCTCCCGCACCCCAGAGGTCCGTCACTGCAAACGCCGCAATGCTGACCACGATCGACGTGTCGCGCGCAGCGCCTCCAGAGACCTGCAGCACGGCGACGCCAATGGCGGCCAGGAACAGCCCGACCAGCATCATTCCGGTTGATACCACGAGTGCCGTCAGGACCAGGCGGGCGTTACCTGTCGGCGTCCGGCCCGCTTCGGTGCTGTTGGTCAGGATCTGCTTCAGCGGGCTTGTGCTGCTCAACGACATCTGCTCCCTCATCCACAATCGACGGTGCAGCCGGGCGGACGAGCGCTCTTATCGACAGCCTGTCGATCATGCCCAGCCACACGGCGAGTGCGAGGTATACAACACCCGTGACGACGACGGCGCAGGCGACGCGCGCGATGCTCCCGGCAGCGCTGGCTGGTTCAATGAATCGTGCAAGACCATCACACGCGAGCCAGGCAGCCCCGGTCGACAGAGCCGCCGCGAAGGTGATCCGAATTGCCGCACCCCCCGTTGAACGGGAGGTTGCGCCGCGGCATCGACGGCGAAGCAGTGTGGCCAGCACGACCGTTGCACCGATATTGACCAGGGTCGTCGCAGCTGCGATTCCCATTACTCCCCATCGCTGATACAGCAGCAGATCGAAGACGACATTCAAGGCAAGCGTCAGCACCGAGACCAGCGTTGGCAGCCACGTCAGCCGAAGCGCGAAGAATGCGCGCACGAACAACAGATTGACACCATTGAATACGAGGCCGATCGAGAAGCCCATCAACGCTGCCGACACGGCATCGGTCTGCGCCGCATCGAATTCTCCCCGCTGCAGCAACACCCGAGTTACAGGGTGCGCAAAGACTGCCAGGAAGACAGCAGATGGAATCAAGAGCAGCATGATCTGCCGCAGCGCCTCACTGACTGCGTGGCCGAATGGCTCGCGGTCTTCCCGCAGCGCGAGTCGCGACATCAACGGAAAGAAGACTGTTGCCACTGCAACGCTGAACATGCCCTGCGGCAGCATGTAGATCCGGAAAGCGTTCTCGAGAATTGCCGGCCCCGCACCCGGGTCCACCCCGGGGAACATCTCGTCGGCTTGGACGTGCGCGGCGAAGACCACGTCAATCAGTTGTTGCAGATTGATCAGCCCAAGTCCGATCGTGACCGGCAGCATCAGCACCAGGACTTCGCGGATCTTTGGATCACGGAACGAGAACACGGGACGAAGTCGTCTCCCGCCCGCGCTGCGGGCCAGCCAGGGGATCGGTATCACCAGCTGGACGACCGTTCCTGCGACGGTCGCCAATGCGTAGACGTAGATCCGCGTTCCGTCGGGCACGAAGGGAACGACCCCGATCAGCCCGGCAAGGATGACGAAGTTCCAGGCGATCGGCGCCAGCGCGGGTGCCGAGAAGTGGTCGTACGAATTGAGGACCCCGACAATGACGCCGCTCAGTGCCATCAGCACGACGATCGGCATCATGATCCGGGTCAGGTCAACCGCGAGTGCCACATCAGCCGTGGCAAATGACTGCCCCGACATGAACAGCTCGACGATCCACGGAGCCACAATCATGACCATCACGCAGAGCGGCCCGAGAACGATCAGAACAAGACTGACGAAGGCTCCGGCGAGTCGCCATGCACGCTGCTCGTCGCCCCGCTCCCGCAGTCCCGTGAAGACCGGCACGAACGCTGCGCCGAGTGCTGCGTCGGCAACCAGCGCACGAATGAGATTGGGAATCTGAGACGCAACCACGAATGCGCTCAGCTCTGTGGTGGCACCGAAAATCCACCCCACCGCCATCTGCCGAAACAGGCCGGCAACGCGCGAGAAGAACGTCGCAACCGCGAACACGGTCGCGGCCGCCCTCAGGCGGCGGCGCTCGTGAGGATCGTGAACCGTCCCCTCAGACTCTCCTTGCGCACCTGCCGACACGACGCACGAGTATACGGAGCGGATGCCCGATTTCCTGGCAGCCCTGCACGCACAAACTTACGGTCGATGGTACGATTCCGCGTCCAGACAGACGGAATGGAAGGTCGTTCGACCGATGGCGAACATCAAGCAGCAGAAGAAGCGGATCCGCACAGCAAGCCGACAGCGCATGGAGAACCTGCGCTACCGCTCGACCATCAAGACGATGACGGTGACGCTGCAGCGGCAGGTCAACGCCAGCGACAAGGATGGCGCAGCTGCCACACACCGCGAGCTTGTCCGTCTGCTCGACCGCGCAATTGCCCGCAATGTGCTGCACGCCAACACCGCCGCCCGCAAGAAGGCTCGTGCCGCCCGCATCCTGATCAGCGAACCGCAGCTGAGTGCAGCCGAGCAGCGCCGCGCAGCCAAGAGCGTCAGCAAGCGTGGCGCCGCTGCCAAGGGCAAGGGCAAGGCAACCAAGAAGGTTGACGGCGAGGCCACGGCCGAGAAGGGCGCAACGGCGAAGGCGACCAAGGCACCAGCCACGAAGGCCGCCCCCAAGAAGAAGGCTCCAGCCAAGACGACTGCGGCAAAGGCAAAGGCCGAAGCTGCAGAAGCCAAGGCCGAAGCTGCGGATGCAACCGCCGAGGCGGGCGACGCGGCTGCCGACGCCGAGTAGCGTCTAGACCAGTTCGGCGACGGCCTGTAGAAACGCCGTTGTCGCTCCCTGCGGCGACCCGGCGAGCACACTCCCGCCCTTGAGATCGGCCTCGAGTCGCGCCACTCGGGCGAGTGCCGCGTCTGCCTGGGGCATCGAGATCCGCTGCGCCTGCTGAACAACTTTCTGGGCGCCCCACTTGTTGGCGCCCGAGTCAACCAGTCGCCCGATCACGGCCGACGCCGGCAAACCGCCGCCCCCGCGCGGTGATCCCAGCATCAGGCGGGCGGCGTGGACCTGTGACACATGCCGCGCCAGCAGCAGCGACAGGCGAACAGGGTGCTCCTTCTGCTGCAGCAGCTGGTGCGAGAACCTCAGAAGTGCGCCGCGGTCGCGTGTTGCCCACGCGTCAGTGAGTGCCCACACCTTCTCCTCAACCCGCTGGTCGACCAACAACTCAATCGCCGCAACGTCGATCGCTTCGCCACCGGCCCAACAGGTAATCAGATCAACCTCTGACTGCAGGCGATCGAGGCTGTCGCTGCCGCAGCGATCGACGAGTCGCCGCGCAACCTGCGAGGACACCGTTTGGCCATTGGCCGCGAACGCCTGCTGCACCCACGCCGCCAGCTCGGCGGGCTTGCTGGGCGCGTCGGCAACCCGTACGTCCCCAGCCTTCTGAACCGCCTTGCGAAGCTTGCTGGCCGCAGCGAGTTTGGTTGCCGTCATGACGAGCGTGCAGCTGGGTTCGGGAGCGCCCAGGTAGGCAAGCAGCTCGGCCGACTGATCCGCCGTCCAGTCGTCAACGCCCTGCACCACAACCAGCCGTTGCGCAGCCAGCAGCGAAGGCATGGTGCACGAAGCGATGACGTCCTCGGCTGTCGTCATTGCGGCAACGAACTGGTCAATCGCGTCGGGCTCGAACCCGGCCCGAATGTCCGACAGCCACAGGTGCACCTGGCGACGGTCGGTCCCTATCAACAGTGTGCACGGAGCGGAGGTCATCGTCGGTCATTGTAGATCACGCTGATCCGGCGTTCGCGATCGAGTCCAGACACGGATGCCATCCGGGCCGAGATCAGCGACCACGGCCCCGTCCCGATCGGTCCGCAGCACGGCAGTTCCTGCTCGGGTGAGCGTCGCAATGGTCGACGCACGTGGATGCCGGTACGGGTTGGACGCGCCCACAGAGATCACCGCTATGCGTGGACGTATCTGATCGAGCAGCACCTGGAGGTCCCCGTCGTCGCTTCCGTGGTGCGCAACACGGAGATATGGCAGTGCCGGCAGCTGCAGCCGCGACGTGACGGCCCCCTCGGCGTCAGCCGGTAGCAGCGCCATCGGGCGACCGTTGACCTCGACGACCATAACGACCGCTCCGTCGTTGTGGCGATCCCCGGTCGAGCCAACCGACTGACCATCACAGCGTGGGTGTACGACGCGCAACACAACGGCGGTTGACAGGGCGATGACGGCGTCGCGGCAGACCGGTTCGATCCGCACCCCGCGCGCTCGCAGCTGCTCCAGCCGTGGCCAGCGGCCGACGTGTGTGGGAACCAGCACGACTCGCGGATGCAGCGCCCGGAGTACCTGCACGGCATCGCCATCGTGATCCAACGACGGGTGCGTCATCACCACAGCAGAGAGTCGGCGAATTCCCAGTGCGCGGGCCTGCGCAACCGCGCCAGCGCCTGGACGACCGGTATCTATCAATACGGTGGCGTGGTCGGTTATGACCGCGGTTGCATCGCCCTGGCCCACGTCGAACGATGCGATACGGGCAGTTGCGGCAGGGACACGCGCGGATGGCAGTCGCGGCAGTCGACGCCCTGCAACGACACGATCGACACTCGACGATCCCGCCATGACCGCCAGGGCACAGACGAGCGCCGCCGTCGCGGCGGGGGCACGCCACCATCCAGGTGGCCTCCCACCGTCAGATCGGTATCGCCCACGCCGGACGGTGTGCAGTGCCGCCGGAGCTGCTGCGCAGCACAGCGCGACCGACACACCTAGCCGCGATGTGACCTGTGCTCCCGGCAGATGGATTGCCCGACGCGCAACCCAGAGGATCACGTTCGCACACCATGCACACACTTCCAGGAGGGGCCGCGCAGCGGGCTCCATGACAACGTCCACCAGCAGCGCAACACACCCAAGCACCAGGATGATCGAAGCGAGCGGAACCGCGACCAGATTCGCCAATGCCGCCGCCGCGGGAGCCTGCCCGACCTGAAGCACGAGAATCGGCGCGGTCACGATGCTGCAGAGCGACGTCGCCACAACTGCAGCCCCGATGAACCGGGGAACACCGCGCTCGTGCGCCCAGTCGGTCACCGGCTGCGCCCATGCCATCAGCGCGGCAGCACAGGCAAACGAGAGTTGAAATCCCAGTTCACGATGGACGCCCGGCTGAACCCAGACCAGCACGCAGGCTGCCAGCCACAGTGCATGCCACACCGAATGCAGCCGCCCGACAAGCCACGCAAGCAGCGCGCACTCGCCAATGATCGCAGCACGCACGATCGAACTGCCGGCACCGGCAACGACGACGTACCCGGGCAGCGCAACCATCGCCGCGGCGACGCCAAATGTCCGCGGCGCGCCCGCCAACCAGGCCATTCCAATGACAAGCCATGCTACGAGCGCAATGTTCTGCCCGCTTGCAGCCGTCAGGTGGGACAGCCCCGACTCGCGCATGATCGTGCGATCACGGCTCGGAAGTCGCTCGTCAGCGCCAAACGCGATGCCTGACACAAGTGCCGCCGCAGCCGTATCGCCCAGATGCCTTTGCGGCAGTGATCGCACTGACTGCAGCGCCCGCGCTCCGAGCCCTTCGGCGCGATGTCCGCCAGCAGTGTGGTCAACGTCGCCCGCTGACCGAATGCCACGGTCGCCGTATGCACGAACCGGTTGCTGACCGATCTCGGCCCGTGCGACTCCGACGACGACGAGAACGACGACAATCTGCACGAGACCGATGCGCTGCCACCACCGCGTCACAGTTGGGCAACCGGGCGAATCCTGGCAAGAATCGCCGGACCGATCCCGCTGACCCGATCGAGTTCGTCGACGCTGGAAAACGCACCGTTCTTCGTTCGATCATCAACAATCGCGGCAGCGAGTGCCGGCCCGACTCCCGGCAGCTCCTCGAGTTCGCGCGCGCTCGCGCTGTTGAGTGACACCGGTGGAACCGGAGCTGCCGTGGTGGCTCCGGCCGCGGCTGGTGACGTCACCGCCGGAACGGCGCCGTCCCGCGCTTCCACCCCCTGTGGACGAGCCGGCACCACGATCTGTTGCCCGTCTGTCAACCTCGCAGCCCGGTTGAGCGCCACCGGATCGGCGCCGCCGCGAAATCCCCCCGCAGCGTTGATCGCAGCAGAGACGCGCGATCCGGCAGGCAGTCGATGTATTCCCGGATGCCGAACCATTCCCTCCACATCAACCACCACTGCCGATGCATCGGGCGAGGATCGGGTCGATGCAACGCGGCCCGGATCCCCTCCTGAGGGGGCCTCGATCTGCTCTGGCGCGACCGAGATGCGGGGTTCAGGGGCTGACTGGCGCTCGCTTCGCTGCAGCCGGATTCCCACTGCCGCGAGCACCAGTACGGCACAGATGGTCACGATCAACAGGTTACGGCGGGACGGTACGTTCACGCCGTCATCGTCAATCGATCGGTCATGCAGCGGCGAAACACGCGTGCCAAATCAGTGACCCGAAGGTTACTAGTCACCGTCTGGGCGGTAGATTCCAATGAATTCACCGTCGCCAAGGGCAGCAATCCACCAGATGACCAGGTCACACACACATCCAGCGAGCGCACTCGACCGCCAGCGACTGACCGCCGTTGCGCGCGGCGAAGCACCGGCAGACCTGTGCATTACAGGTGCGACGCTGTACTGCGCGTTCACCCGCTCATGGTTCGAAGGCGCCCTCTCGATCGTCGACGGCCACATTGCGACGTACGAGGTCCGCGAGGCGACGACCACGATCGACGCCACGGGCAGCTGGCTCGTCCCGGGATTCATTGATGCCCACGTGCATATCGAGTCGTCAATGATGGTCCCCAGGGAATTCGCCGAGGCGGTCGTTCCGCACGGGACCACGACGATCATCGCCGACCCGCACGAAATCGCGAACGTTCTCGGGCCGCAGGGCGTCGAGTGGATGTTGGACGCAAGTGACGACCTTCCGCTCGACGTGCTGATGATGGCCCCCTCCTGCGTGCCGGCCTCCCAATTTGAATCGTCCGGTGGCGCGATCACCGCGGCTGACATTGGCCGCCTGGTTCAGCACCCGCGTGTACTCGGCGTCGGGGAGATGATGAATTTCCCGGGCGTTGTTGCCGGTGCCGCAGGTGAACTGGACAAACTCATCGCAGCGGGCGGCGCACACGCCGACGGCCATGCACCCGGCGTTTCGGGGAGCGACCTCGACGCCTATATCGCCGCCGGAATCACTTCGGACCACGAATGCACGACAGCGGCAGAAGTCGCCGATCGAATTCGGCGCGGCATGTGGGTCCTGCTTCGCGAGGCAGCAAATGCGCGAAACCTGCTCGACCTTCTGGAGCATGTGCGAGCGCACGGCCCCGACTTCTGCGCTCTGTGCACTGATGACCGCGAACCCGACATGCTGATCAGGGACGGGCACATCGACCAGATGATCCGGCTCGCTGTTGCCAACGGCGTTTCGCTGACGGACGCCCTGGTCATGGCCACGCTGAATGCCGCACGCGCGCACCGACTGACAGATCGCGGCGCGCTTGCCCCGGGAATGCGCGCGGACATTGTTCAACTGACATCACTGGACGACCTGTCCATCGCCGCAACATGGTCACGCGGCATTCTCTCGTCGCGCAATGGTGCAACTGAAGCCCATCCGCGTCCCGGAAGCGGCACGCTCGAATCCACGGTGCACATCCTGGATGGCGACAGGTTCAGCGCCGAGCACCTGCGCTGCGACATCGATCCAAGCAACGGGCGCGTCCGAGCAATCGGCGCCCACGACGGTCAGCTGCTGACTGATTGCGTCATGGTCGATCCACCTGTCGAGAACGGGGCACTCGCAGCAGATCCGCAGCGGGATCTCGCCCTGATTGCTGTCGTGGAACGACATCGCGCAACCGGACGGGTCGGGCATGGACTGGTATCGGGATTTGGCCTGCGCGACGGGGCGATTGCCAGCAGCGTTGCGCACGACGCCCACAACGTGGTGGTCGTCGGAGCTGACCGAGAATCGATGGCCACCTGCGTGCGCCGCATCGTCGAGCTCGGGGGCGGCCAGGTCGCCGCCCGGGGGAACGACGTCATCGCCGAGCTGCCGCTTCCCGTTGCCGGACTGATGAGCGACCGACCTGCCACAGAGGTTGCATCGGCATTCGAAGCGGTGTCGACAGCCGCGCGAGATCTGGGATGCCCGTTTGACGCCCCCATGACCTGCCTGAGCTTTCTCGCATTGTCAGTCATCCCCGCGCTCAAGCTGACGGACCGCGGTCTTGTCGATGTCGACAGCTTCGAGATCGTCCCGTTGCAGGAAGCTCCCGTCACGACCGCTCCAACGGGCTGATTCCTACCCCCTTGCCGTATCCCGGCCTCCGTGGTCCACTGATGTTGAGGGACGAACTGAGCGATCACCACTACGGCGAACTGCGACGAGGTTCGGGTGGTCGTTCCATCTAAGGGGGACAGGATGTCAACGATCGCACCGCCAGTAGCAGCGCCGCCAACAACGGCGCCACCGGTTACGGGAAGCAATATCACTCCGACGGATCCGGCTATTGCCGCCGATGCCGCGAACGCAGGCGGCACCAGTTCGAGCATGCCTCCGGTTCTCGGAGGCGGCGCCGGCGATGCGTATGCCGGAGCTCAGCAGCTTGACCAAGAGATGATGGGCTGCCTCGTGGGCGTGCTCCAGGCACTCGTACAGACGCTCACCCTGATGGTCCAGATGATTTCGACACAGATGGGCGGCGGAACCATCGGTGGCGGTGGCGGCGGCGAACTTCCGCCCACGCTTCCCATGACTCCAACTCCTCCGTCGACCCCGACACCGCCGTCGACACCAACACCGACTCCGACGCCCACACCAGGCTCGGAGCAGCCACCTTCAACCCCGGCACCGGGCGCACAGCCACCTCCGCCCCCTGTGGTCGGTGGCGGCGGTGGACTTCCGCCCGCGCTCTAGGTCGTACCCGCGGTTCAGCCGTACAGCGGTGGATTGGCCGGGTCCCAGACACGGGACGGCGGCCCCGAGTACGGGTCGTGCCAGCCCGTGTCACTGTTCGGTGCGGGCTGGTCGAGCGGCCGTTCACACGGTGATGAGCGGATCGGCCGCGGCTCGAATTCGTCGTACGAACTGCCTGTGGCCGGATCAAAGACGACATGCGATCCGCGTCGCGGCTCGAACTGGCTCAGCGAATCGGGCGAGCCGGCCGGGCGTCGTGTGCGGATGGTGACGGGGACTTCCGAGATCATCATGCGTCCGGTCCTACGATCGGTCCGTTGGCGACGATGTCAGCCGCGTGCCGGATCATTTCTGCTGCCGCGGCAAACCGTGCGGTCGCCGCTTCATTTGGTCCCGCCAGCGTTGGCGGCAACGCGTGCAGCAGGTCGGCGGCTTCCTCCAGCGCAATCAACGCCCCTCGCGTCGAGTCGAGTGCTTCCTGCACCATCGTATTGGCAGCGATCGCGCTCCGCAGTGACTCGACCGCCTCAAGCGCCAGGTAGTGCGCTGTGTCACGCAGTGGTCGTCCCCCAATCGAGGGTCGCGACGGGGCGACCAGGAGCTGGTGCACGCTGTCTATGCGTGATGCCGCGCCGGTCAGCATCTCGAGCGCGGTCGGATTGATCACCACCGGAGTATCCGTGGTGTCTGCCGGCACGACAGAACCAACGGCAGCGGCGGTAGCCGACCGCAGTAGTGAATCCACCGGGGGAGCTTCCAAGGTCATCTGATCGATCCTCAATGTGGTGCTGGGTATGGGGACGCCGCCATGATCGCCCGTGACGGGGCCGACTGCATCGGGATTATCGCGCACCTGACCTGCGGGGGCTCCACGTCGCGCCCGTCGTTGTGGGCACGCTGCGGTCATCCATGGACCGTGTGAGGACACGATCGCCGCGGATCAGCCAACCACGAAGTTCAGCATGCGGCCTGGCACATAGATCGTTCGTCGGATCTGCGCATCTGCCAGATGCGACTCAATCCGACTGTCACCACGCGCTGCAGCCACGACGACCTCTTCACTGGCGTCCGCGGCAACCTCGACCGTTCCGCGCAGCTTGCCGTTGACCTGCACGGCCAACGTCAGCGTGTCCTGCCGCAGGAATTCCGCATCGTGCCGGGGCCACGGTTCGCGCCACAGCTCGGTTCCACCAAGCCGCTCCCACAACTCGCATGCCACGTGTGGCGCAAATGGCTGCACGAGACTGACGATGGACTGGCAGGTCCAACGCAACGTGCGCAGCCGCAGGTCACTGACTCCAACCTCATCGGTCTCGGTTGCTGCGAAGAGCCGCTGCGCGGAGTTGGTGAGCTCCATCAAGGCAGCGATGGCTGTGTTGAATGCGACTCGACGGTCAATGTCTGTCGTGACCTTGTCGATCGCCGCGTGCGTGGCCGAGGCAAGGTCCTTCGCATCGCGGTCGC
>CAYNNW010000026.1:0-9898 GCA_964398435.1 uncultured Gaiellales bacterium
GAATCCTGCAATTTCGGGAATAGTTCGATCGTGACCGATTCCAGCCCACCACCCGAACCTGCGTCTGACATTACCGCAGGCCAGCCCATTCCGCGGCGCGCCCGCGAATGGGCTGTCGGCACGTTCTTCCGCGGTGCAACGCGCGTTATGGGGCTGCGGGCCGGACTCATTCCAGCACACCTGCGACGACAGCTCGAAGTGGCCGGGATCGATGAGTCGACCCTTGTCCGTGTTGCCGGTCGCATCACGCGGCTCAGCGACTGGCCGTACCACTGGGAAGCCGAGGCGGATCGACGTGCGGCGCTGGGCGACTGGCTCGGTGCAGCGGCCTGCTATCACGTTGCACAGCGAATTCTGATCACACCAACTCCCCTCAAGCGACGACTGTATGCCCTGACGGTTGACGCCTACCATCGCTGCCCGATGGCCGCCCCGCTCCAGCGCGTTGACGTCGACCACGACGGGCAGACCCTCCGCGGCTACCTTCAGATTCCGCACAGCACACCTGGCCCATGCCAGACCGTGCTGCTTGTTCCCGGGGCCGGGGCAACAAAGGAAGAACTGCATCCACTTGCTGAGCCACTGCTGCAACGGGGCTGGGCTGTCGCACGCTTCGACAACCCGGGATACGGCGAAACAACCGGCCATATTGTCCGAGGGAGTGAGGCAACGCCGGCAGCGCTTGTCTCATGGCTCCAGACGCAGCCAGGAATAGACGCCGACAACATCCATCTGGTGGGTGTCAGCATGGGCGGTTTCTGGACTGTGCACTCGGCCAGCATCGCCCCGGTCAAGAGCGCAACTGTCATCTCGGCACCGTTCCATCCGCCAGGATTCTTTGACCGCCTCCCCACGATGAATCTGACGGCGCTGCAGGTGATGACCGGTGTGAAGGATCTTGCGGAGCTCCGCGAGTGGGTGGACAGTCTGACTCTGCGCTCGGTGGTTGCAGATGTGGATGTCCCGGTCCGGATCTTCCACGGGGCACGCGACCGAACCGTACCACCCGAAGAAGCTCGCGACCTTGCCGAGATGCTCTACCCCAACGTGGCGCTGACGATCTGGGAGCGGGACCACCACAATTGTCTGGAGCACCTCGACGAACTCGTCGGCGAGCTCCTGGAATGGCTGCGGGATCCAGCCGGTGAAATCATTCGCCACCGCGAAGAAACCCAGGCGGCAATCGCAGGCGAGTATCGAACTGGCGCCCGATGGCGACCACAGTCAGCTGCCGTCATGTCACACCCACGCGCCCACACTCAGCACGCAGAGGTAGACGTCTCAGCCGATGCCCGTCGGCATCCTGCCTGATTGCGCTGTATCGGACTCCGCCTGCACCAATTCCCGGGGTGCATCCAATGCTGCTTCCAGATCGGCGCACAGGTCATCCACGTGCTCGATGCCCACCGACAGCCTGACCAGGTCTTCGGGTACTTCCAGTGGTGACCCAACAAGCGTCTGGTGCGTCATGGCGCCGGGCAGCTCGATCAGACTCTCGACCCCACCCAGGCTTTCTGCCAACCGGAACCAGTGGGTCCTGGTGGCCAGCGCCTTGGAACGTTCAACACCGCCTGCCGGCCGGAAGCTGACCATGCCACCGCCTGCTGACATCTGCCGCTGCGCGAGCGCGTATTGGGGGTGTGATGGCAGCCACGGATATCGGACACTGACCACGTCATCGCGTTGCTCCAGCATCGATGCAATTGCGAGCGCATTCCGGCTGTGCCGCTCGACTCGGAGCGGCAGCGTCTTGATCCCGCGTGTGACGAGCCAACAGTCCATCGGCCCGGGAATCGCGCCGACAGCGTTCTGCAGAAATCGCAACTCGCGAGCGAGGTCGGAATCATTCAGCGCGAGTGCGCCGCCAACAACGTCCGAGTGTCCGCCAAGGTACTTGGTGACCGAGTGTGCAACCACGTCTGCACCGAGGGACAGTGGCCGCTGCAGCACTGGTGTTGCGAAGGTGTTGTCAACGGCCAGCCTCGCGCCCCGCTCATGTGCCAGGTCTGCAAGCTGACGGATATCGATGATGTTCAGAAGCGGATTGGTCGGTGTCTCAACCCAGACCAACTTCGTCGAGTCAGTAAAGGAGCGTGAAATCCCTTCAAGTTCGTCCATTGCGACGAAGGTGAATTGCAGCCCGGCGTGTCGCCGCAGCACCTGGTTGAACAGTCGATACGTGCCACCGTAGACGTCGTTGACGCAGATAACATGATCGCCCGGTGACAGTGTCTGCAGCACGGTCGAAATGGCCGCCATTCCACTTGAGAACACAAGTGCTTCACGAGCGTCCTCGAGCGCAGCCAGTTGGACCTCGAGCGCATGCCGCGTGGGATTGTCCGTGCGTGAGTAGTCGTAGCCAAGGTGCTGGCCAACGTCCTGCTGCACATAGGTGGACGTCATATAGACCGGCGGAATGATTGCACCCGTTGACGGGTCGGCTTCCTGGCCGGCGTGCACGGCCCGCGTTTCCAGATGGTCTGTTCGATGGTCCGCCCGGTCAGGCCAGTGCGGGGAATTGCTGTCACTCATCTGGAACCTCTATCTCATTCAGACTGACATGAATACCGCTGTACGCATCACGACGCAGGCAGTGCGGCGCCATCGAGCAGCTGCTGCGCTGGACTGTCAGTCAGGGTCCGATACTCGTCATCGTCGATCATGTTGTTGTCGTGCAACCAGTCAGGATTGAACACCTTGGAGATGTAACTTCGCCCCGAATCCGGCAGCAGTACGACAACCCGCTTGCCGGGCCCCAGTTCGCGCGCAACCTCAACAGCTGCGTGAACAGCCAGGCCACACGACCCACCGGCCAGGATCCCCTCCTCACGGGCGAGCCGTCGACACATCGTGAATGCGTCTCGGTCACTGACAGTGACCCAGCGATCAACACTCGAACGGTCAAACGTCTGCGGCCAGAAGTCCTCGCCAACGCCCTCGACAAGGTATGGGTGGATATCAGTCTCCGGAGTTGTATAGATCGAACCGACGGGATCAGCTCCCACGACCATGACATTGCTGTTGCGTTCCTTGATGTAGCGGGAGATGCCGCTCATCGTTCCGCCCGTGCCAACCCCAGCGACGAAGGCATCGAGCTCACCGTCGAGCTGGTTCCACAACTCCGGTCCGGTCGACTCGTAATGGGTCTGGGGATTCGCCTGGTTTGCATACTGGTCCGGCTTGAACGCTCCCGGGATCTCTCGTGCCAGTCTCGTGCTGACGCTGTAGTAGCTCCGCGGATCATCGGCAGGAACTGCAGTCGGACAGATCACCACCTCGGCACCGTATGCCCGAAGCAGGTTGATCTTCTCGTCACTCATCTTGTCGGGCATCACGAAGACGCAGCGATATCCTTTCGAGATCGCTGCCATCGCGAGTCCGACACCGGTGTTGCCGCTGGTGGGCTCGACGATTGTTCCTCCGGGCTTGAGCAGCCCATCTCGCTCGGCGGCCTCAACCAGCCGTATGCCGATGCGGTCTTTGATGCTGTACCCGGGGTTGTACATCTCGAGTTTGGCCACCACCTCGGCAGCTCCCTCGGGAACCACTCGATGCAGCCGTACGAGCGGCGTATTGCCCATCAGGTCAAGGACGGAATTGTGGATCTGTGCTGGCATGCGGTCATTCTGGCAGATCACTCGCCTGCGAGCCCGCGGATGGAACGGCAACGCCCCGACATCCGATCATCCGGTGGGACCACTGCCACCGGCTGTCGCCATGCGCGGCATCGTGGCTGATCGAGCACAGCCCGGTGAGAGGACGACACTCATGGCAATTTCTTCGGTATCGACACGCCCCCCGAGCAGGCTCGACAACGCATTGACAATGGCAATGTGGTGGTCGCTTCCCACGACTGGGATGTCCATCCTGGTCGGCATGTCTGACATGGCGCCGCGCGCCAAGGCAATGACGATCGGCGGGATCGTCGCCTTCGGGGCGCTCCTCTGCGGCGGTCTCGCATTCGGAGGCGGCGGTGACGATGCCCGCGCGGGGGCGGAAGCAGTCTCGGGCGACTAGTTCAGCGCGCGACGCGCTACCTAGCTGCGGAAGTGGCGCCGGTGCGTGAAGACCATCGGGATCCCGGCGGCCTCGCACTTGGCAACGATCTCATCGTCACGGCGCGATCCACCCGGCTGGATGATTCCCGCGATCCCGGCATCGATTGCAGTCTGAACCGTGTCGTCGTAACCGAGGAAGCCATCCGAGGCCAGCATCGCACCGCGGGCCCGGTCGCCAGCCTTGGCCAATGCGAACTCGATGCCGTCGTGCCGGCTGGGAGTACCTCCACCGATGCCGACCGTGGTCAGATCTGATGCCAGCACGATCGCATTCGATCGAACCCACTTTGCCACGCGCCAGGCGAACAACATGTCACCCCATGCACGCTCGTCCGGTGTGACCGAGGTCATGATCTCCATCGAGTCGCGCTCGTCGACATCGACGTCGGTGTCCTGCACGAGCAGCCCGCCGATTACCCTGCGCATATCGCGCTCACCGGGGCTCTTCTTGCGCCGCTCACGATCGATCATCACCCGAAGATCGGGGCAGTGCTCCGACAACCAGGCTCGCGCATCGTCGAGTATCGCCGGCGCGAACAGCAGCTCGAAGTAGTGCCCCGCTATCGCCTTTGCCGTACTCATGTCCACGGGCCGGTTCACCACCAGGACGCCCCCGTAGCTGGATGACTCGTTCGCCGCGAACGCGCGCTCGAACGCCCCGGCGATGTCACCCGAGACAGCCACTCCCGCCGGACTTCCGTGCTTGACGATGATGCACGAGGGAATCGTGAACTCCGCAACAGCATGGCGACCAGTGTTGAGATCGTTGAGATTGTTGAATGACGGTGCCTCACCCTGCACCTGTTCAACCATCGACAGCAGATGCCGTCGCGACCCAATTTCGACGTAATACGCCGAGCGCTGGTGCGGATTCTCACCGTATGGAAGGTCCATCTGCTTGACGTAATCGCGCATCAGGTGGACCGGAAAATCCTCAACCTCGCTGAACCAGCTGGCAACCGACAGTTCGTAGTGGGCGGTCGCATCAAACGCACGACTGGCCAGCAGACGACGGGCCTCCCACGACACGTCTCCGCCGGTTGATTCGAGCTCCTCGATTACGAGCGGATACACGTCTGGATCTGCAACAACGATGACATTCTCAAAGTTCTTGGCAGCAGACCTGAGAATCGCTGGGCCGTCGACGTCGATGGCCTCGACAATTTCGTGCGTGCGTGAAGCACGCGAGCCAGAGACGCGCTCGAACGGTTCGAGGTTGACGACGACGATGTCGAACCCCTCGGAGTCTGCTCCATCCTCACCGCCAGGTGCGGCCCCGTGCAGCAACGCAGCCCGCAACCCCGGATGCATGGTCTTCGCAGCGCCAACGCCAACCAGTGCCTGCTCGGCTACCTGCTGACTGAGGCTCGCAACCGAGACTCCCTGCTCCTGCAGCCAGTCGGCGGTTTCGTCAACGGCGACAACGTCAATGCCAAGCCGTTGCAATCCGTTGACGAACTCGACAAGTCCGGCGGTATCGCAGACCGATACCAAAGCCCGTCGCACTGCCATATATCCCCCTTCGCTCCGGCTCTGCCGTGCCGGTTCTGCGGGCATCATAGGTCATTGCCTCGACGCCTCGCCAGCCCGCGAGGCACTACGAGCGTGTTGCCGCTGGTGAGCTGACTCGAGGGAGGCGGTCGAACAGGTCGTCGATATGGCGGAGCGCGGCGCGTCCGCTGGTCAGCTCGCTGATTCTTCCGCCAAGCAGCGGCGCAATCTCTGCATGCTGTTCCAAGGCATCCGCAAGATGGGGGGCCCGACCATCCCTGACCTGTGTTGCAGCCTCCTGCACGAGACGATACGCGGCGTCGCGAGGCATTCCGCTGGCCGCCATTGCAAGCAGGACCTGCTGTGACGCCACGAGCCCGCGCTGTGCGTCGACGTTTGCTGCCATCCGCTCGCGATCCACCACCATGCCTTCGACGATCCATCGGAACCGGTCGAGCATGTAGTCCAGCGCAATGAATGCATCAGGCAGAACGATTCGCTCAGTCGACGAGTGACTGATGTCGCGCTCGTGCCAGAGCGCAACGTTCTCGATTCCAACCTGCGCGTAGCCTCGAAGCACGCGGGCAAGCCCGCAGACGCGCTCGGCCACGATCGGGTTGCGCTTGTGAGGCATCGCCGACGAACCCTTTTGTGCGGCGGCGAACGGCTCTGACGCCTCGCCAACTTCTGCTCGCTGCAGGTGCCGCATCTCAGTACAGAACCGCTCAAGGCTCGCACCACTGATGGCAATCGCGCTGAGCAGCGCAGCGTGTCGATCGCGCTGCACCACCTGTGTCGCAGAATCATCCCGGGCCAGACCAAGTCGCGTGAGGACGCGCTTCTCGACAGCGGGTGGGAGCCCGGTGTAGGTACCGACCGCCCCAGACAGCTTGCCGACGGAGACTCCCTCAAGTGCGGTCGCCAGACGCTGGTCGTCCCGCCCGAGCTGATGCCACCAGCCGCCCAACTTCAGGCCAAAGGTAATCGTTTCAGCTGGCATACCGTGGGTTCGACCGAGACAGACGGTATCGCGCTGTTCCCAGGCACGCCGCAGGACGGCTTCCCGGGCCGCCGCCAGCGACGAGCGAAGAATGCGACCTGCGTCTCGAAGCTGCAATGCCAACGCGGTATCGACAACGTCTGATGACGTCAGCCCTGCCCCTGCTCCGCGACCCCGCCCTCCTCGCGGCGCGCTACCGCCCCGGGGTCGACGCTGGACACTGCCGCAAGTGCCTCGGCCGCCGACCGCGGCGCAAGTCCTTCGTCGGCGAGTGCCTCCAGCACAGCCTGCTCAACCTGCAGCCATCGCTGAATCCGCGTTTGGTCAGTGAAGACGGAAGCCATCTCTGGCCGGCTGTAGCGCTCGATCACGGGTGTGATCCTACTCCTGTCAGCGGCGGAGCATCACTGGATGTCTGACGGTGGATCCACCCCTGGTGCAAACGTTCCGCACTGCGAACAGCGGAAGCGGGCAGCACGAGCCATACGCCTGTAGGTCTTTCGTGATCGCGGTTTGTTCGAGAGTCGGAAGATCGTCGACGAGTTGCCGCTGTAGTACATCAGTGCCACGGTGCGGCGATGAGTACGGACCCATCGGAACATCTGGCGAATGTAGGCCGGATCGTCCCGACCCCAGGGAGCCCACTCGGCAACCATGAACGGGATTCGTGGGAACGATGCGTAGAGCGCATTCTGGGCCTTCCAATGCGCCCGGCCGCGAATTGCATAGAGGTCGTTCGCGACATAGTCGACGTATTTCCGCCCCGGGAAATACGCGCGTGGACGATTCCCGTGCACATTGGGTGCGCCCTCGCCCTGCGGATTCCAGACCAGGGCGACGTATCCGCTGCGTGGGAGTGAGGTCTCTGACGTGTTGAGCGGCGGCATCCCCAGTCTGCGAAGGCGACTGTTGATCGTGGCCACGCTTCCGCCACGCATGATCAGCGCTATGCGCTGGAATGATCGGCGGAATGCCCGTGTCGAGTGGGCACGGCCGCGTCGACTGCCGTCGGCGTTGTATGCGCACCACACGTTCCAGTGACCATTCATCTCGCCCATGGGCCGGATATAGACGATCTGCTGTGATTCGTTGACAATCCGCGATACCTCGATCAGATAGTCATCTCCCGCCCCGCGTGAGATCTGCAGTGGAGTGATCAGCTCCTGCTCACGCTTTGTGGTCGTCAGGTGAAACATCTTGCGCGCATTCGACTGCTGCGCTTCGGCGAGCCACTGCGAAATCGGGGCCCCCCACGACACGCCCTGCCCCCACCCGAGGGAGGTCATTGAGATCGGATGGCGCGCGCCCGTCTGCGACTGCATCTCCTCTGGGCTCAACCCCTCAGTACCCAGCAGGACCTTGCCGCGTGGCGGCATTCCGGGCGGCGCCGCGCCAGCTGTGGTTGCACCGCACCACACGATGACCATCGTCACGACAATTGCCCACAGTCGACCCCACCCGAATCCAATCCCCATTCCCACATGGTAGCGGGCCGCCGTGGAGGTGCTATTCGCCGTCGATCGGTGCCATCGGGACTGCGTTCAGCATCTGCGATGCAAGCACGGCTGCATTGCGAACTGCATCCAGACCGACGCAGGCAACCGGGACACCGTTCGGCGACTGAACTGCCGCCAGCAGTGCATCGAGCCCGCCCAGTGATTCGCCACGAAACGGAATGGCAATCACGGGAACCTCCGTCATCGAGGCGATGGCAACCGGAAGGATCGCGACCTCACCTGCCGCCGCAACAACCACCCGCACGCCGCGGGTCATGGCCGACCGCGAAAACGAACCCAGCTGTTCCGCCGTCCGGTGCGGCGACAATACGTACGACTCACACGCAATTCCACGCCGCTGCAGCTCGGCAACGGCAGGCGACAATCGGCGAAGCTCCTCATCACTGGCGGCGACCAGCGCCACCGGTGCCGAGACATCTCCAAACGGATCTTCAATCCCTGCGAGCGCGGTATCGCTGCGACTGTCCGCCACCGATGCCGGATCCCCCGCTGCGTGCCCGAGAATGAACCGTGATCCCTCGTCGTTCACGAGCTCAGCTCAGACGAATGAACCGGCGTGTGCAGCAACGTCGGCGCGGAAGTGGCGCCCCTCGAACACGAGATCGTCGGCCGCTGCTGCCGCACATGCAGCTGCGTCTGCAACCGATTCACCGACTGCGGTGACGGTCAATACCTGCCCGCCCGCATTCATCAGCGCACCGCCGCTACCCGCAACGGCATCGCCGTAGAAGACTTCAACACCGTCCCGATCGGTCGCATCGACGAGCCCGGCAATTGCCACCGGTGTCTCGATCTTCTCGGCCTTGGGATACGACTCATCAACGACAGTCATCGACACAACCGCATGTGCGGGCACCGGGAATTCGTAACCATCCAGTGCCCCGGTGGCCGTGCGGTTGAGCAGGTCAAACAGGTCGAGATCGTCGTTTCGCACGAGCGCTGTCGCCTCAACCTGGCCGAGCCGACAGTTGTACTCGAGTACTTTGGGCCCGGTCTTCGTGAACATGATGTCGGCGTACAGAACACCGCAGAATGCCGCTCCGCGCGAGCGGAGGTCCTGGAGCGCGGGGCGGATGCAGGTGTCAATTGCTTCCTCGACCTGCGTCTCGAACAGTTCGTCGACCGGGCAGTAGGCGCCCATTCCTTCAGTGTTCAGACCGGTCCCGCCCTCGTCGCGTCGACGCTCACACCGCATTACTGGCAGCGGGACGATGGTCTCACCATCGGTGATCACCGAGACGGATGCTTCCACTCCGTGAAGCAGTTCCTCTACGACAACACGTCGTCCGGACACGCCGAACTCCGAATCAACAAGCAGCCGCGTCAGCGCGCGCTCGGCCTGAATCTTGGTCATGCAGACGAATGTGCCACGACCGGCGGTCAACCCGTCAGCCTTGATCACGACCGGGCCGCGCCAACGATTGATCGCGGCGAGCGCAGCCTGGACATCGCTGAATGCTTCCCAGCGAGCAGTTGGAACCTGTGCGCGGTCCATCAGCTCTTTGGCGTAGACCTTGCTTCCTTCGATTCGCGCACCGGCGGCGGATGGCGCTACGCACGGAATCTCATGGCGCCGCAAGCGGTTGCCGAGCCCTGCAACGAGTGCAGCCTCACTGCCGACCACAACAAGGCCGACATCCAGCGACGTTGCAAGATCAACGACCGCATCGATATTGCATGCATCGATATCCGGATGGCACGTTGCGAGATCGCCGATTCCAGCAGTCCCTGGCACTGCGTGGACCGCAGTGACACCGTCTGACTGCGACAGCTTCCAGACGAGTGCGTGTTCCCTAGCCCCTGAACCAACCACCAGCACGTTCATGCCGTGC
>CAYNNW010000026.1:9908-11692 GCA_964398435.1 uncultured Gaiellales bacterium
GCAATCTATCAGGTTTGGAGCAATTTCAGGGCACTTACCCTGCTGCGACGAGCGCATCCCGGTCCTGGCCTACCCCGATAGCAACAATCGGGACGCCAACCGACTCATGGATGAAGCGCACGAATTCACGTGCGGCCGGCGGAAGGTCAGTCTCCGAGCGAATCGCCGCCAGGTCCTCGCTCCACCCCGGAAAGGTCTGCCAGACCGGTTCGGCGGCTGCAAATTGGGATTGCAGTGGCGGCATGCGATCAACGGTCGATCCATCGGCCAGTCGATAGGCAACGCAGGCGCGGACCTCTTCGAGCCCGGAGAGGACATCAAGCTTTGTCAGGGCGAGTCCGGTACAGCCGTTCAGCCGACAGGCATGTCGCAGCGCGACCAGGTCGATCCAGCCACACCGTCTCGGCCGACCAGTTGTGGTGCCGACCTCTCCTCCACGAACGCGAAGGTACTCGCCGTCCGCTTCATTCAGCTCACTGGGGAACGGGCCTTCACCCACGCGAGTGGCATAGGCCTTGGCCACACCAATGACTTCATCGATCAACGTCGGACCGATACCGATTCCCGCGCATGCCCCACCGGCGACCGGCGACGACGATGTCACGTACGGGTACGTACCGTGGTCAATATCGAGCAGCGTCCCCTGCGCTCCTTCAAGCAGCACGCGACCGCCCGCGGCGGCCGTTGCGGCGACGAGCTCGCCGACATCCGCAACCATCGGTTCGAAAAACGCGGCGTACGGCAGCACTTCTTCGAGCACCGCATCCACATCAAATCGTTCAGAAGAACCCAGTTCCTCAAGACGCGCGTTCTTCTCAGGGAGCACTGCAGCAATTCGACGGCGGAGGGCATCGCGGTCGAACAGATGCTCGATCCGGATTCCAAGTCGCGCTGCCTTGTCTGAGTAGCACGGACCGATGCCACGCCGAGTGGTGCCGATTCCGTCGCCGTCAGCGGCCTGTTCCCGCGCACCATCCAGGGCCACGTGGTACGGCATGACCAGATGCGCTGCCGGAGAGACGACGAATCGTCCATCGAGCGACACACCGGCAGTCACGAGCCCTTCGACCTCTGCGGCCAGAACCTGGGGATTGATGACGACGCCATTCCCCAAGGCACAGATCACATCGGGGCGCAGTGCCCCGGACGGCACGATGTGAAGCGCATGCCGGACGCCATCAAGCACGATCGTATGGCCGGCGTTGTTGCCGCCCTGATAGCGGACGACGAGTTGGGCGTCCTCGCATAGCCGGTCAACCAGCTTGCCTTTGCCCTCATCACCCCACTGTGCGCCAACCAGGACCGTCACCGGCATCAGGCCACCGGCCCTTCGTCGTCCCAGCCGTCATCTGCGAAAGCCGGGTCCACGCCACCGGAGATCCCGAATGGGGACGGCGCCGCCGCTGCAGGTGCAGGAACACCACCGGGCGTCGGGGCTGCGTGCGGAGCTGCACCTGGCGGCCCGCCGGAGTAGCCGCCGGACTCGTACGGGCGGTGCTCCAGGTTGCCGAACTTGGTGTACTTCGAGAGGAAGCCCAACCAGGCCGAGCCAACTTCGCCGTTACGATGCTTGGCGATGATCAACTCTGCCTTGCCGGCAAGCTCTGGATTGTCACGATCGTAGTACTCCGGGCGATGCAGGAACAGAACGATGTCGGCATCCTGCTCGATGGCACCGGACTCACGCAGGTCCGAAAGCATTGGACGCTTGTCAGTGCGCGCCTCAACCGCTCGCGACAGCTGCGACAACGCAATGACCGGTACCTGCAGCTCGCGAGCCAGTG
>CAYNNW010000027.1:0-11602 GCA_964398435.1 uncultured Gaiellales bacterium
TTGGGCAGGGCACCGACGCGCTATCTGTGGGGAGCGGGGTGCCCACTATCTGGAGGGGTTCGCAGACAATGGGCAGCGACGCATTTGACCTGACGACAGCGGGGCAGGGCACTCCAACGCCACTGTTCACTGGAGGTCGATGCGCCGAGGCGTCCGACCCCGACGAAGCCATCCGGCTGCTGCACAACGAGTATCACCAGAAGCTGTACGCCTTCTCCTACTCGATGCTGCGAAATCGCGAGGAGGCCGAGGACGCCGTCCAGACCACGTTCATGAATGCCTGGGGAAGCCTCGTAGCCGGCAGGGTTCCGCGCCAGGAAGCCTCATGGCTGTTCCGAATCGCGCGCAACGTCTGCCTCAACCGTATTCGAACCCATCAGCGCAAGCCTGCGCAGTCACTGGATGGAATCGACGTTGCGTCCAGCAGATCGATGGACGATGCCTACGAGCAGCGCCTGCACGCAGTGGCGCTTCGCCGCGCACTTGAGCGGCTTCCCGAGCAGCAGCGCAAGGCAATGGTCATGCGCGAGCTACAGGGTGCCAGCTATGCAGAAATCGCAACGGCGCTCGATACAACGCAGGGCGCTGTCGAAAGCCTGATCTTCCGGGCGCGTCGCCAGATGGCAACATCACTGCGCGCAGCACAGATCGGTACATCGCCCGCGCTTGGCGCTGCGGCCTAGTTGCTGGCAATCAGAACTCGTCAGCCGGCAACGGGGCGAAGCAGGGCATCGCCGTCAACAAGTGCGTGCAATGACGAAGATGCGCCGATCACTCCGGCACCCAGCTCCACCTTGTCGACATCGCGCGGAATGAGCGGGTCGTAGCTGTGATGCAGGTACACCCGTCGTGGTCGCTCGTCTGTCGACCAGGGCTTACGACCATTCTGGTCGTGAGCTACCGCGATCGAGCGAACACCGCGAAGGTGGAATCGGCCATCGACGCCAGCCAACACGGCGACAGCTGATGCCTCGCGGCGCGAGGCAAAGCCCGCAGCCATAACGGCGTCGTCGACGCTTGCAAACCCTGTGCGCAGTCCGAACACCTCACCCGTGCCGAACACATGATGCATTTCGGTGCGCCAGCCCGTGGGAAGGTGAAGTCGTCGCTCAAAGCGACCGAGGTCAACGCCGCGCCAGACATTCTGCGGCGGTGTTCCGCCAACTGTCGGCAAGGCCATAGACCGCGTGAGTACTGAGGTATTCAGTGGCATCCGTGCCGTCCTCCCAATCTGATCCTCCCGATGCGGAAGGGTCCCATCCAACTCCGTCGGCAATCGTATCGCAAACCAGGATCGCGCCATCCATGCGCTGTGTGCAGGTCTGATGAATCCGGTCAGAAGGACTGCGTCGTCGGGCGCACAACGACTTCGGCAACGTTGACCGTCGCCGGCTGCGCGGTCACCCAGCGCACGGCTTCGGCGATGTCTTCCGGACGAAGGGCATCTGCCTGCAGCGGGTCATCAAAGAACGGCGTATCCGTCAGTCCCGGCGCAACCAGCGTCACGCGCACACCCGACTCCGAGACCTCCTGTCGAAGCGCCTCGCCCATCGCACTGACCGCCCATTTTGTAGCCGAGTACAAGGATCCCGGAATGACACGCCGACCAGCAGTTGAGCTGGTGAAGATCACGTGCCCGCCCGGAGCAGGAAGGTGCGGAAGTACCGCGCGCGCCGTAATCGCAGCGCCATAGACGTTTGTCAGCACCATCGACTTCCACTGCTCAGGGGTGGATTCCAGAAACCCGCGCTTGGCCCCAAACCCTGCATTGATGAAGGCCGCATCGATTCGCCCGAATTGGCTGATCGTCTTCGCAGCAAGGGCCTCGACCTGGTCCCACTCGCTGACGTCGGTGGGAACTGCCAGCGCGACGTCGCCGCCGCCCAACTCCTCGGCCAGTGCCTCAAGCGGAGCCGCACGCCGGGACGCCAGCACAACGCGCCAACCGTCGGCAACAAGCAACCGCGCCGTTGCCGCACCGATGCCCGTGCTTGCTCCAGTTATCACCATGACCCTGCGCTCGTCCATGCGCACTCCTTCGTTCCGACTACGGCCTCGTCAGCGGCCGCGACGGCCAAGACTGTCATATCTCGGGGTATCGCTGGCCCCCAATTTCCAGATACGATCGGCAACATGGATTCGTCACAACCCCCCGTCATCCCCACCCATCCCATCGCTCCCCCTGAGGTCGAGCTGAATGGCGCGAGCGTCCCCACGACTCATGGCTGGCTGCGGCGTTGGGTGATCCGCGCACGAACGCTTCGCGTTGCCGGCGCAACGTTGTCGATTGCGGGCATCTTCGCATTTGGCATTGCAACGGCAGCGGCGCTCGCTGATGTCGGCTGCGAGTTCGACCAGGCACGGCAGTTCAACGAATGCGAGAACGTCGTCACTGAGACTGACATAACCGGTACGACCGTCACTACGCCGACCGAGACGACACCGACCGAGACGACACCAACTGAGACGACACCGACCCAGACGACACCGGCTGTGACCACACCCGTTGAAACGGTACCCGAGCCCCCGGCGCCACCGGCTGATCCGGGCATGCCCCCGGCCGAGGACCCGGTCAATGCCGAAGATCTGGGGTCGCGCGATGAAGGATCACCCGTTGCGGTCGCCGGCGCAAGTGCGCCGCCAACGGCAGTAGCTGCAGCAACCAGCCACCCCGCAACACTGCCACACACCGGCCTCGAACAGCGACTGCTGGCACTGCTTGGAGTTGCCCTGATTGGTCTGGGCGGTGCAATGCACCTCGTGGGCCGGCAGGCAGCAGCCGAGCGCCGCTGACCCCTCGGCAATAGGGATTCGTACACAATTGGGGCCCCGTGATCTCACGGGGCCCCACGTAATTCTGAATGGAATGTCATTGAGTTGTCGCCAACTCATTCGCGCCGCGGTGGGTCGACGACCACTTGTGTGCCGTCTGGAAGGGATTGCCGCAGCAGCGCGGCAAGCACATCGTACGCGTCCTCGTCCGCGGCACTGATCCGCATGACCGGTGGCGTCGTGTCGCTACTGAATCCACCCGGTGCTGCCGCCTTTTCCAGAGCAGAGCGGATGTCAGCAGAATTCGAGGCTGAATCCTCACCACCGTCACCCGCAGGTTCACCGACGACTGCTTCCGACCCCAGGTCCGAATCAGGACCCTCAATCACCAGATCAACTCCGGCAAATTCAGCTCGCACCACAAGTCGTGCGGATCGGGCAGCGACCGGGTCATCGAACCTCGCATGGATCGTGCCGGCAACGACGTCGATCGATCGGGCTCCCATCCGCGTCAGCGCATCGGCAATACAGGCGCGCGCCGCCTCGGCCGTCAATGACTGCTCTGCACACGGATTCGCAGTCTGTGGATCCGCGGGGTCGGGCACATTCCCCGGCTCCGGCGACGCACCCGGATCTGGCAACAGCGAATCCTGGCCATCGACCGGGCCGGTGCCGGCGGGCGGCGGATCAGCCGGGCCGGGCGTCATATCTGATCCCGTCTCTGGCTTGCCTGCATCAGGACGGATCGGCGCACCTGCTGATGTGTCAGGACGGGCACCTGACCCTTGGGTTGCCCCAGCGCCAGCTGCAGATTCCGGGGCTGCAGCCTCAATCACAACCTTGCGCGTGAATGATCCACTGTTTCCGGCGCCGTCGACCGCGACGAGCGTTACGGAGTAGCGCCCCTCCTTCAGCGTCGTCGTATCCCAGCGGCAGCGCCAGGCTGTCGGGTCCGCCGGATCGGTGCAGATCACACCCTCCTCGCGCCCACGCTTCCAGGTCAGGGCGAGGTGTGCGATCCCGCTTGCGTCATCGGCCGCACAGCCATTGAGTTCGACGACGCCACGAAGCACCGGTACCGTGGGATCGGCTGCCTGGGCTGCAGCCGCCTTGCCGCAACTGACGAACGTCTCGTGCGACGTCGGTGCCGACAATTCTGCCTGCGCCGCCGTGGGCACGATCGCGAGCGCCGCACAGGCGCCAACGATTCTCATGTATCGAACAATTCCCACTCCAGCCAAATTATCGGCAGAACAGGGGGAGATGTTGAGCGCAGCCTACTTCGCTGTGGCGGCGGGCTTCATGACCGTGTATCCAGCCTTGTCAAAGCCCTGCTTGGCCTTGTCGAGCTTCTTGATGCCCGGGTTCGACTGGATCTTTTCGAGCAGCTTCATCGCACTTGCAGGGTCTTTCTTGATGGTTGGCAGCTCGACCGCCAGTTCATCCATGAGATCTGCGAGTGATCGAATACCGTCGATCATGTCGTTGTGCGGCTGGCGGACTTCCTCGGGGGGTGTGATGTCCTCAAGATCGTTAGCGGCCTTTCGCAGCGATGCAGCCGCAGCCTTGAATTCAGCAGGATCAGGGTCCTGGTTGCCCGCCTGCGAAATCTGACCGAGGCCCTTTTCCGCGGTGCGGCCAACCTTTTCAACCTCGCGCTGGTACTCGGCCTTGCTCATCTCGCCGCACCCGGCCGCAGTCAACGCAAAAGCCAGAAGCGCACCCAGCATGACCAGGCGTGCTGCACGAATCTTCACCATTGCGGGGCACCTCGATGCGGCGTCGGACGACTCAGTAGACGCCAATTACTACACGACCGGTCGGCCGCAACCCAGCACGATCAGCTGTCGCGCGAGGCCAGCAGCGCAACTCCCGAGAGCGCTGCAATGCCCAGACCGAGCCCCATCAGGACCCGATTTCCGGACCGCTGCGACGCACGCTCGGCGTCGGCCACAATCAGCGACGCCCTGGCTTCACGCAAGTGCGTCAACGCCACTTCGGTGTGCCAGTGCAGGTTCGATTCGCCGGCGTTGCGCGCCATCGATTCGAGCCTGGATACCTCGCGTCGCAACTCACCAAGAACCGGTCGCGCAGCACGGGCATCCCGCACCTCGGCCGCGGCGCCGGTGAGCCCAATACTGACGCCCACCGCCATGCCGGTCGCCGGCACGCCGACGCCCTTCAGTCCAGCAACATCCATCCTGATCGCCCCATGTAGTCGAGTAGATGGCAGCCCACGTCCCATGCACGCTGCCCACCTCGATATCGGGATTGTCGACGCCCGCGTTTCGCAACGGGCAGCGGCACGATTGCTCAGCCGGTGGCGGCACCCTGCATGGCAACCGACGAGTCGTCATCACCGGATGAACGGCCGTCCTCGGTGTACCAGGAGTACATGTACTCGGGGTCGTCCCAGTTCTGCGCCGGCTTGGCGTACTTGAGCGGCCGGAAGGTATCGATCATCACGGCCCACTCATCGGTGCGCTTCATGCCGAGGCTCGCCTCGACGGCGCCCGGCTGCGGTCCGTGCGGCAGGCCGGAGGGGTGCATCGTCACCGAGGCGTACTCAATGCCGCGGCGGCTCATGAAGTCGCCGTTGACGTAGTAGATGACCTCTTCCGAGTCGGCGTTGGAGTGGTGGTAGGGAATTGGCACTGCGTTCTCGTCCCAGTCCATCAGTCGCGGAGCGAACGTGCAGACAACGAAGTTGGGGCCGCGGAAGGTCAGATGATCCGGCGGCGGCAGGTGAATCCGCGAGACGCGCGGCTCGTAGTCAGCGATGTTGAAGACCCAGGGGTAGCAGTAGCCGTCCCAACCAACGACATCGAACGGGTGATAGTCGAGCGTGTAGCGCGACCAGCCGTTGCCAACCTTGACGAGCAGGTCGTGGGGACCGGTGTCATCCGGGTAGTACTCCAGCTCCTCAGGCTTGCGGATGTCACGGTTGGAGTAGGGCGCGCCCTCCATCAGCTGCCCGTATTGATTCCGGAATTCCTTGGGGATCGAGATTCGTCCTGGGGTCTCGAAGATCAGATGGCGCTGTTTCGATCCGTCGGCCGGGACAAACTGATACGTGGTGCTGCGCGGCACGACGATGTAGTCGCCCGAACGATATGGGAGCTTTCCGAAGTTGGTGCGCAGCACTCCCTCACCCTCGTGAATGAAGATGACCTCGTCGGCCTGGCCGTTACGGAAGTAGTACGACTGCTGCTCGGTCGGGCGAACGTAGCTGACGACGACGTCGGCATTGAACATCATCGGCTGGCGACCGCGCACTGGGTCACCGCCCTCAGGGAAGTCCTTGAGGCGAAGGTGGCGGTGAGCCCACTCGTCGGGCTGCCACTCCTCGATGGTGAATCGCTCGATCGGGTGTACTTTCGAGACCCGACAGGGTGAGTGCCGGTGATAGAGGATCGACTCGTTACCCGAGAATCCTTCGAGACCCAGTACCTCTTCGGTAAACAGCTCGCCGTCGGGCGCACGGAACTGTACGTGCCGCTTCTGCGGAAACTCGCCAAGGGAGTGGTACATCGGCATCGGGGTGACCTCCTGGGATTCACGCGGGCATCCACCCGCACTGGCTGTGAATCCTCCCATGAATGGAGGCTCAGCGTCGACGCCTGCTACAGCCGAGCGTCGATGACCAGGGCGCGCAGAATCTTCCGGGCGTGTCGATGCGTCGGGTGCAGTTGGTCAAACCAGCCCGTGTGCGGATCAAAAAATCGCGGATCGTTCGAATAGTCAACCAGCGTGAATCGGTACTGCTTGTGCATCAATTTCAGCTCGCGCCGAAGCGAGCGATGCATTGCGTCGCGGCCGTGCCTGCGCATCGCCCGCACATAGATGTCCTCGGCGGGCAGGAGCATGACCGTAGGCTCATCGCCATGGGCATTCGCGACTTTGAGCAATCGGCGCAGGTCGCCGATCGGCTGATCGGGAATGGGTTTGCGCCCCTGCTTGTCGAGCATGGCCGCGTATCCGGGGACGCTCTCTTTGGCGAGGTCTTCTCGGGTCTTGCCACGCTTGAGCTTGAGGTCGAGCAGGTTGTACGTGGACATGCCGTCCTCACGGAACTCGTATGGGTTCTTGCGGGCAATTCCCGCGGCACCGCCTCCGCGGCGGTAGGCCCGGATTGCCTCGAATGACTTGCGGGTCATACGCACGGTCAGCAACTGCCCGAATCGTGAGAGCTGTGGCGTGGTGCTGCCGCGTTGCGCACGCGGAAGCTGCCGGTTGAGATCGGGCGTATCCAGCAGATTGGGGTCTGGCGGGCGATCCTGAAACTCCTCGATCGCCACGCCAACCACCACGTGCGGCATGTTCCCGCTGTCCTCCCAGCGCTCGGCCGCAAATGAAGCAATCGCCATCGAATCCCGAGGCAGTCCCCCATTCACCGCCAGGTTGATCGCCCGCTTGCCCGTCAATTTCTCGTACAGACGCGGGTCGTAGCGCTGCATTCGCGACGAGCCGAGGATGATTGCGCCGGGCATCGAAGACTGTCGCCGTATCAGCTGGGCGCGTGCGGCGCGCTCTGCATGCCAGGTCTCGGTTGCGAATCGCGGTGGACCGAACATGCCAGCCGGATCAACCCAGCGGTTGAAGGCGCCCACAGCACTGACGAACAGCGCGAGCGCCACCAGAAACGTGACCACGAACCGCGCCGGGCCGCGCGCAGGAAGGCCCTCGCTGAATGCAGAAGCGGGATCGAAGCTGTCGCGAAGGCGCTCCACCGGCACTCCTCAGCCGACCGTGTTGCGCAGGACGCCGATGCGCTCGATTTCCAACTCGACGACGTCGCCCGGTACCAGCCACGGGTGCACCTCGGGTCCGAGCTCCAGCAGACACCCGGTGCCAACAGTGCCCGACCCGAGCACGTCTCCTGTGGCAAGCGGCACGCCCTGGGATGCGTGGGCAATCAGTTCGCAGAAGGACCACTGCATCGCGCTCGCGTTGCCGCCGCCCAGGCGGCGGCCGTTGACCCGCCACTCCATCTCCAGGTCGTATCGCCCTGGCGCAACGCGTCGATCTGCCAGCTCGTCCGGCGTGACCATCTGGGGGCCGAGTGACTGCGCGAAGTCCTTGCCCTTGGACGGGCCCAGGCCGACAGCCATCTCGCGGCGCTGCACGTCACGGGCTGACCAGTCGTTGTAGATCGTGAATCCGTGTATGTGGCTTTCTGCGTCCGTCGCGTCGATGTCGCGCCCCGGTCGACCGATGATGCAGGCGAGTTCCAGCTCAATGTCGAGGCGGGTCGTGTACGCCGGGCGTGGCACCGTGTCGCCATTTCCGAACACGACGTCGGGGTGGCTGTTGCTGAAGTAGAACGTGGGGCCCTCGTACCACTCAGCCGGCACTTCGAGGCCGCGACGGGCACGCGCGTTTCGAACGTGTTCTTCGAAGGCCATGAAGTCGCGGATCACGGCGAGTGGCGGAAGCGGTTGCGGCATGCGGCGAGCATAGTACGGCGCAGTGGCGTACAGGCTCCATTGGGCGGCGCTGCGCACCCCGATATGCATAATGTCATTTATGTGTTTGCATTGATTCCATGATTAGACTTATTGATTGGCAGCGCCTACAGTTCGCTCCGCAACGTACCCCCCGGCAGGGCAGGACGCCCGGCCAGCGAGGTCGCCGAAATGGATTTCGACGGCGCTCGCACACTGTGAAAGGACACACACCATGACCCTGGCCACCAGCATTGTCAGCAGCCGCCCCACGACGAACTCGCCGAATGCCCCCACGTCGGCAGACCTTCGCCGAGGCTCTGAATCCGGCCGCAACCTCGGCCGCTTCAACGTCAGTGTCGAGGCGCGGGATTCGCAGCACTACTACGACCGCGGATCGCGACACACACTCGAGCCGAAGCACCTGGAATTCCGGGCTGGCGGCCGCGTTGGCAGCACCACCGGATATGCCTCGCTGAGCAGCGCAATCGAGGCTCTGAGCGAGCTGACAGCCCCCGTTACACAAACGGCTGTTGGCGTGATCAAAGAGCGCGGCCGCTTCTACGGCTATGAGCTCAAGTCGCGCGACCTCGAGCGGGGCATCTTCTCGGCACTGCGCGGGGTCAACCTGCAGACCACGCAGACCCGCGAGGTCGTGAGCCTGCGCGGAGTTGACCGCTACGACCGGCTTGCCGCCATCGTCGACGGCAGCTGGTCGCACCGATTCAACGGCTGAATCACAACCAGAGTTGACGACGCCCACTCGTCGTCGGCATCGTATCTGGGGCCCGGCAACCACAAGGTTGCCGGGCCCCAGATCGTTGTGGCGCGCCCCTGCCGTAGGGCGGGCCGACTGGCACGCCCTGAGCATGAGCGCTCAAGGCACTGCCCGGCCCGGCCGATGACATACACATGCGCGCGGGGGCAAGAACAGGGGCTGCACTGAGGTCCGTGCGCGCGCGCAGCCATCCGCTCAGCCGATGCGCCCTCGGATTGATCACGGCGGCGCTCGCGCTCCTGATGGTCGCCCCCGGGGCAGTGGCGTCGAAAGTGCCGATCGGCTCGACCAGTGTGACCGCCCGCATCCTCAGCGCGTCAGCGATCAACACGTCCGGCTGCGCTCCCGGAGTTGAGGCCAAGACCTACATGGGGCAGGTGCTGCCCGGCCAGTCCAAGATCACCACGCTTGACTGCTCAATCGTCTTTGGATCTTCCAACGACTCCTCGATGCTCAAGGTTGCCCAATCCGATGCCATCGGCCAGGCGATGTGGATGCCCGCGGTCGGCAACTACGACACAGCATTCGACGGCGACAGCGGCACTGCCAATGGCCTGCTGACCACCGCGTTCCTCGGCTACGGCGATCGCGGATATGACCTGTTGATACAACCGGATGGCAAGGCGATTCTGACGGGGGAATGCCTCTCTCACCTTAAGGGGTGTGTCGCCCGATACTCGACGACAGGAGTGCTGGACACGGGCTTTGATGGGCCAGGCGGGTCAGACAATGGCAAGGCTGCGGTGGACATCGATGCACAAGATGACCGCCTGTACGACTCGCTGCTGCAGTCCGACGGCAAAATAGTTGTTGCCGGAACGTGCTCCGATGGAAGCACAAATGCGAACTTCTGCCTTGCACGCCTGAATGGCACGGACGGATCGTGGGACACCTCATTCGACGGTCCGAGCGGTAGCGGCAATGGTCGCTTCACAACGAGCATTACTGCCAACGACGATCTTGGGATCGGCGCTGCACTTCAAGCGGATGACAAGATCCTCCTTGCAGGTGCGTGCGATGTGTCCGGCGTTCAGGATTTCTGCGTCGCCCGCTTCCGCCCCGACGGCAGCCTTGACCCCGACTTTGACGGCCCGAGCGGGACCAGTAACGGCTCATTCACACTCGCAGTCGGCAGTTCGACGGACGTCGGCGTGTCGGTGGCAGTCCAGGCCGACGGCAAGATCGTCATCGCCGGCCAATGCCTCGTCGGCGCCAAGTATGACTTCTGCCTGGCACGCCTGAACACCGACGGATCCCTGGACACATCGTTTGATGGACCCGGTGCGGCAGGGAATGGCAAATTCACGTTTGACATGTTTGGCGACGACGACAAGATCAATGCAATGGTCATCCAAATGGATGGGAAGATTCTGGTTGGTGGAAACTGCAATACGACCGACCAGGACTTCTGCATGGCACGCCTGAACGGCAGTGACGGATCGCTGGACACGAGCTTCGACGGGCCCGCCGATACCGGAACGCCTGCAGTGTGCTGCGCCGGTGATGGCCGAGCCAATGCCGACCTGCGACTGACAACAACCGATCAGATCAACGATCTGCTGGTGCTTGGCGATGGTCGGATCATGGCGGTTGGGCAGTGCATTGGCAGCGGCGGGACCCCCTGGGATTTCTGCGTCGCACGATTTACTGCCACCGGCGAATATGACACGACCTTCGACGGTCCGGCAGGGAACGGCAACGGCTACTTCGTCAAGGATTTTCAGGGGCTCAGCCAGAACGACTATCCGAATTCAGTCGCGGTCATGACCGACGGAAAGATCGGGATCGGAGGCTACTGTGACGACGCAGGCCCACAGAACGACTTCTGTTTGATGGTGCTCGACAAAGGCGACAACTTCGCTGACTACGCCGCCGCGTCGACTGACTGGGACCAGGGCACAAACATGTTTGGCGCCTGCCTGCGATCTTTGAGCGGCACAGCCCTGGCGACCTGGACCGTTGACAGCGGAAACGACTGTACCGCGGTCGACACGGATCCGTGGAAACCAATTCCCGCCACTGCAGACAAGATCGCGTACTCAACCACGCTTGGATCGACCACCGCGACGGCCAACCTTCGATTTGGGGCGCGGCTGAGCAGCAGTCAGACGCCTGGCGTCTACACGGCACCCATCACGTTCTCGGTGATCGCACCGAACGTATAACGACTAGAGGTTGCCGCGAAGTTCCTGCTCGCGCTCGATCGCTTCGAACAGGGCCTTGAAGTTGCCCTGACCAAAGCCGGTCGAGCCCTTGCGTTGGATGATCTCGAAGAACACCGTGGGCCGATCCTGCACCGGCTTGGTGAAGATCTGCAGCAGGTACCCCTCGTCATCGCGGTCGACCAGAATGCCCAGGCGGCGAAGGTCGTCCCACTTCTCGTCGATCTCACCAACCCGCTGCTCGGCGAGCTCGTAGTAGGTGTCGGGGGTGCGCAGGAACTCAACACCGCGCGCAGTCAGCGACTCAACTGTCGCAACAACGTCGTTCGTCTGCAGTGCGACGTGCTGTGCACCGGGGCCGCGATAGAAGTCGAGGTACTCCTCGATCTGGCTCTTGCGACGGCCGGTTGCGGGCTCGTTGATCGGGAACTTGATCCGACCACCAG
>CAYNNW010000028.1:0-1155 GCA_964398435.1 uncultured Gaiellales bacterium
TGTGCCGCCGTTTCGACGCCCTGGCCTGCTGCCCACCGCTGGCTGATCCCACCAGGAACACCGGATTGCGTGGCGTGAATGCCCCGGCCTCGGGTGCCAATGGAGTCGGTGCTGAGGGCGCCATGGCCAATGCACTGGCTGGCAGTGCTGCGCCTATGACGACAAGTCCGATGGTCAGCATGGAACCGAAACGCATGTAGATGACTCTCCCGTTACGAGTTGATGGATTGGCTGTAGATGAACTCGAAGTCAGCTATTAGCGGCCGAAGCGACGGCGTCCGTTGACGATCTCGCAGTTGCTGGCAACGCGGTCGTTGTCGTTGGCCTTGACCCGATCGGTGCCACGACCACAGTTGATCACGTCGCCGCGCCGTCGCTTCATCGCAGATGCTCCGGCATTTCGCTCACGCGCATCGATGAAGTCGTTTCCTGCTCCACCGTTCAGGCGATCACTGCCGGGGCCACCGAAGAGGCGGTCATTGCCGCGGCCGCCCCAGATGCGGTCGTTGCCGCGCCCGCCGCGAAGCTGATCGCGTCCGCGGTCGCCCCAAAGCCGGTCGTTGCCAGCGTCCCCCCAGAGACGGTCGGCACCGTTGCCGCCGTGTACGTCGTCAACGCCGTTGCCGCCGCGCCCGAAGTCGGCGCCAGCGCCGCCCCAGAAGTCGTCTGAGCCGTCGCCGCCGAGAAATTCGTCGTCTCCCGTACCGCCCCAGCAGTTATCGTCACCGAGGCCGCCCCACATCTCGTCTTCGCCTACACCGCCATAGCAGATGTCGTCGCCGTCGCCACCATAGATGTCGTCGTCGCCCTCATCGCCCGAGAGATTGTCGTTACCGTCGTCACCCGAGAGATTGTCGTTGCCGTCGCCGCCGTCCAGGTCATCTGCGCCCTCGCCGCCGTCCAGATCGTCGACTCCAAGGCCGCCGTCCAGTTCGTCGTCGCCAACACCACCGTCGATCTCGTCGTTACCGGCGCCACCGTCGAGATCGTCGTCGCCGTAGCCACCCTCGATCTCGTCGTCGCCGCCTTCGCCGTCGTACTCGTCGTCGCCATAGCCGCCGTCCCACTGGTCAGCGTCGTCCCCACCGTCCATGCCGGTGTCATTGCCGTCAGTGCCACCGACATCGTCGCCAGTGACGAATTCGACGCAATCGG
>CAYNNW010000028.1:1165-11511 GCA_964398435.1 uncultured Gaiellales bacterium
AGTCCTCACTCATGCCGTTCAGGTACTGCTCGGCTTTCCAGGAATATGCGGTGTTCTCACTCAGCGCCGTCGGCCAGTCAATCACGAACCAGAAGACCGATGGATCATCGGTATCCTGCTCTCCCAGATGGCCCGAGATTTCGATGCCCTCTTCCGGCTCCGTCACACAGTCAGTGCCCGGAAATACATGAACCGAGATGGACGAGGACGGATCCTCCGATGTGACGTAAAACGTCGGATTTATGGCTGTGGTGTCACCCCTCTCGGGGGACGCAGCATACGGTGGCGCGGCATGTGCGGTACCTGAAATCGCAAGAACCGACACGCAGGCAATAACTGTCGCACACAGAACTCTCAGTCGCATTTTCCGCTCCCCCTTGGACTACCTGTATCGGCTGGTGAACATCGTTTCTGAAGCCAGGATCTGGTTCGGATTGGGTTAAGTCGCGCTCCTAGCGGCCGAAGCGTCGTCGGCCTGCGCGGATGACCTTTTCGCAGTCGCTGCTGACGCGGTCGGTGCGGTCGGCATAGACGATGTCATAGCCTCGGCCGCAGCGAACCCGGTCACGGGTTTTGCGCTTCGCTGCTGCCGACGCCGTGCCACTGGCAGCACGTCGGTCGTGCACGTTGATCCGATCGCGGCCGGCGCCGGCATTGATCCGGTCACGACCTTTGCCGCCATAGATGTAGTCGTTGCCACGCCCGGAGTTGATCGTGTCGTTACCGGTTCCACCGACGATGCGATCGCGACCGGCGCCACCGTTCAGCGTGTCGTTGCCCGCGCCGCCGAAGATGCGGTCGTTGCCGGTACCGCCGTTGGCGGAATCGTTGCCGGAACCGCCATAGAGGTCATCGCTTCCCGTTCCACCAAACATGCGGTCCGCCCCGGCTCCGCCGAACAGATCGTCGCTTTCGGTGCCGCCGGCAAGCAGGTCGCTGCCCGACTCGCCGAACAACTGGTCGTCATCTGCTCCGCCGTCCAGGTCGTCGTCGCCGTCACCACCGTTGAGGTTGTCGTTGCCGGAGTCGCCGTCGAGATCGTCATTTCCGGCGTCGCCGTCAAGGTCATCGCCACCGTCGCCTCCCGACAACGTGTCCGCTCCTTCACCACCTGACAGTGTGTCAACGCCAACTCCGCCGTCGAGCGTGTCGTCGCCTTCCTCGCCGTACAGCTCGTCGTCACCGTCACCACCATCGAGGCTGTCATCACCCTCACCACCCGAGGAAGTGTCGTCGCCGCCGCCACCTGTGATGGTGTCGTTACCGGCGCCGCCCAGCGAGACATCGTCGCCCGACCCACCAGTCAGCTGATCGTTGCCAGAGCCACCAGCGGAATCAGCGACCACAAAGCGCATGTCTGGCACATTCGGGTACTGCTGTGAGTAGCTGTTCGTTGCAGACGTGAACCCGAGGTCGACCGCCACCGCATTCCAGCTGTACTCGCCTGCTGGCAGCCCCTTGAGCTCGAGGCGCTCCTGCCGCTTCGTGAAATCGGTTGCCACGTTTCCACCGGCCGAAAGGTCAAGTTCGAGCCCCGTGAAACCGCCGCCGGGAGCTGCAGTTGCCAAACACGCAGACGTCCCAAGCGTGTATGTCCACTCTCCCCAGGGGTTCGCAGAAGTCTGATCCGTAACTGGCGCCACGGTCGCACAGCCGGCCGACCACGTCGCGTTCAGCGGGCTCCCACTGGGAAGGCAGTTGGGAATGGTCGATGTACCGCCTGGCTTGCGGCAGATGCGAAAGACCATGTAGTGGTCGGGCGAAGATGCCGCATATTCGAGTGCGTTTCCTGTATTCATTCGCCAATTGGCCTCGAATTGCAGGTCGGGCGGCATCACCTTGCGGCCGTCCGGCAACACAAATCCCTGGGCCTGGAACTTGGGGCCATCCAGCCACGTGGGCTCGAATGTGTTGGAAGCACTGGCAGAAGATGCTCCTACCGCGGCCAGTGTTGCAATCGCTGTCAGCGCTGCGAGCGCGCGCAGCAGCTTCGTGTGTCGTGCAAGCATGTGGCGGTCATCCCCCCGGATCCCCACCCTGTAAACCGATACCCATTTGCTGCTAACACCGCGTTTACGGATTTCTTGCGCGGCCAATCAGCGAAGTGGCATCAGCACCGATCAGTTCGACCGCCAGCAGCTCACCGTCGGCAATGTGTTCGATGGTCTCAGCTGATTCGATGCGCACAGGGCTGTAGTCACGAGTGAAACCGCCCACCGTTTGCCGGACGCCCCGACCGCCCGCGGAGGCTTCTGGATCCGTCAGGGTTGCACCACCGCCGTGACCACGCCCGCGCTCAACGATGATCTCGTCGGTACGGCCGATCAGTGTGGCGCGGTGCAGGCGGCCTCGTTCGTCGGCGGCATCACGCAGTTGCTGTGATCGCTCGACCACAACTCGCGGATCGACGCCACTGTCGGCGTACAGGTCGCTGGCGACCGTGCCGGGACGGGCCGAATACGGGAATGCATGGACTTTGGTGATCCCTGCGATTTCGCAGGCACTCATCGTCTGGACGAAAGCCTCGTCGCTTTCGCCCGGGAATCCGACAATCACGTCGGTGGTCAGGTTGAGGTCGGGAAGCGCTGCTCGCGCGCGCTCGACAGCCCGCAGGTAACGGGCGCGGTCGTAGTGGCGCCCCATCTGCCGCAGCACTCCGTCATCGCCCGACTGCATCGGCATGTGCAGATGCGGACAGACGCGAGGGTGCGACGCCATCGCCTCGACCAGACGGGCGCTGACGTGGTTCGCCTCGATCGAGGAGATCCGCACCCGGGCAACGCCCTCCACGTCCGCAACATCGTGCAACAGCCCGGGCAGGCTGCGACGCGACTCAGGATCCCGATACAGCCCAATATTTACCCCGGTCAGCACGACCTCGCGCTGCCCGCGCGCAACGCAGCGGCGCACCTCGTCGAGAATTGCTCCGACCTGGCGCGATCGGCTCGCTCCACGCACGGTCGGGATGATGCAGTAGCTGCAACTGAAGCTGCAGCCATCCTGGATCTTGATGAACGCCCGTGCGCGACGGCGCGGAGCCGGCGCGTCGAGCTGTTCACCCCCACCACGGCAGCCAAGCCCCGCGAGCTGGTCGGCGATCTCGACGACGCGACGTTCGAGTGCAGCGGCCGGTCCAGGAATGACAGTGACGTTGTCAGCGATGGAACTGAACGATTCGGGCGACAGCGTTGCGGCGCAGCCTGTCACGACCACGTGCGGACGCGTGCCATCGGCTCGTTCCCGCGCGAGCCTGCGTACCCGCTGACGCGATTTGCGTTCGCCCTCGGCCGTGACACAGCAGGTGTTCACCACGTGCAGATTGGCCCCAGCCGAATTCTCACTGTGCCCGGCGCTGCTGAGCGCTTCGCGCACCGATTCGGCATCGGTGTGGCTGATCTTGCAGCCCAGAAACTCAACGGTGAACCCGCTCACGGCATCCGCCTCGTTCAGGCCAGTTCGTCAGCGCTGGCGAGCTGGAGTCGCAGCAGCCCGCCCGGCCCGGTCAGTTCTGACAGCCCGCGCAACGCATAGCGGCTGGCACCGTCGAATCCGGGAATACGCATGGCTGCGCTCGCCGCTGACCGCCCGATCGCCTCGCCCATTGCAGCGCCCGCAACGACATCGGAGGGAAAGTGAACTCCGGCGTACAGCCGCGATGCAGCGACCTCTGCCGCAAGCCCGCGGTAGGTGCTGGCCCGCTCGGGATCCATCAGCGCGAGCACGGCTCCTGCCGCCGCGGCGACCGCTGCGTGTCCCGACGGATAGCTGCTGCCGAAGGGGCGCTTGTCCAGCGTCATCGAGACGCCGGAGTCGACCTCGAACGGGCGAAGTCGCTGGTGGCGTCGCTTCTCCACCGCGCCGGCGGCACCGGCTGTGGCCATGGCTCCTGCCATCGCCACTGTCATTTTCCAGCCCTTGACGGCTGAGTTGTGTGAGCGGGCGTTGGCTGCGGCATCCCACCACAGCTTGTCGATTCCGTCGTGTGCCATCCGGATTGCCCAGGCATCACGTTCGGGTGATCGGTGTCGCTGGATCTCGTGGATGGCGAGCAGTTCGCCCTTCTCGATCAGACTCCCCCGCTGCGGCGGATCGGGCAGTCGCCAGCGCCCATTGCGCTCGCTGACGCTCCACATCTCACGCGGCACGGTGTCACGGGCGGCAAGGTAGCCATCGACAACGGGGCGCACCAATGGATGAACGGAAATTGCAGCTACGGGCATCGTCATGACACCGATTCTGTCGAATAGGGCTGCTGTTGGCCATCGCGTCGGTCGAATGACTGGGCAACAGTGGCAATCGCGATGGCCGCAGCGAGTTCGCTGCGCAGCACCGTCGCCCCCAGCCGACACGACGTGAATCCCACGGATTGCACGTGCTCGATCTGCTCGGTCGTCCATCCCGCCGACGGTCCGATTGCGATGACTATTTCCGCGCAGCTGGTGAGCCGTGCGCACATGGCCGCAAGCGTGGAAGGAGCATCGGCATCGCAGCAGAGCAGCAGCCGCGAGCCGCCGACGTCGGGGTCCAGCTGGCTGGCCAGATCCTCCAGCCGGACTGCATCGCGAATCCGTGGCAACGTTCGACGCTTGGATTGTTTGGCCGCGGCGACGACCACACGCTCGGTGCGGTCCTGGCGGCGACTGTCGATGGCGCGCTCACGCTCCGATGCGGCCCAGGGAATGATCTCGTCGACCCCGGCCTGCACGGCCATGTCCACCATCGCCGACCAGGGCCCGGCCATCAGGATTGGCGCGAGCAGTACAACACGTGGTCCAGTGCGGGGGGCACCGCCACGCAACTCGATGCTGACAACGCGCGCCGCCGTGCCGCGATCGGCCACCTCGGCCTGCGCACACGACCCGCGCCGGTCGACGAGTTCAATCTGATCGCCGTCTCGCGCGCGAATGACACGGAGGTGACGCTGGTCGCTGTCGCCCAGCGCGACCAGCTGGTTCTCGGCAAGCTGGTCCTGGTCCACAAAGAATCTGAAGACGTGGCTCACGACGCGTCGCTCCCTGCCTGTTTCCGCACGACGGGCATGCTTTAGAGCACCGGTGGCGCGAGAATATCTGCAACACGATCGCTGCGATGCTCAAGAACTGCGCCGATCCAACCGCCGCGCTCTCGATGCTCCCGCAGGGTGTATCCCGCCCGCTCGAATGCCGCGACTGCCTCGTCCGTCTGCGAGCGCAACAGCCCCGAGACGATGATCCGGGCCGGAGGCTGCCACTCGGGGCCATCCAGTTCACCGTTCGCCAGCGCAATCCGATCTGCCAGGGCAACGAGTGGCCCCAGAATGATATTTGCAAGCATCAGCTCAGCCGTGGGCAGCGTGGCCCCCTGCAGCACGTCGGCACAGCGAACGTCGATGTGCGAGGTGCCGTTGCGGGCGAAGTTGTCAGCAGCGCTGTCGACCGCGGCCGGGTCGTTGTCGAGCGCTGAGATCGAGCGAAAGCCGAGTTTCGAGGCGGCAATGGCAAGCACACCGGATCCTGTTCCGACGTCCACCAACGACAGGTGCCGCGGCTGCGCCGCCAGCAATTCGACCATCAGCTGGGTGGTCGGGTGTGCGCCTGTGCCAAATCCCTGGCCCGGGTCGATGACCACATGCGGCATTCCGTCAGGTGCCTCCGCGAGACACCATGGTGGACCGATCCACATTCCCGCAACGATGACGAGACGGTGGAATTCCTTCCAGCGCTCCTCCCAGCCGGGATCGACCCGCGTGACGGTGGCCGGGCTGCAGGCGACCCCGTCCGCCGCAAGTGCGTTTGGCAGCGTTGCCGGATCGTCATGCGGCAGGTAGGCCGCGAATTCCACCGACTCGGTTTCCTCATCCAACGGCCCCGTCCAGGCAGAGCTGCGGAAGCCTCCGGGCGAGACGTCGATGAGCGCTGCTGCAGCGCGGTCTTCGTCCTCGCGTGCAACGAGCACCGCGTGCTCATACAGCTCGGGCTCGTGCTGCGGTCCGTCGTCTGCCGCCGGCTGAAGATTGGTGCTGGTCATCCCCGCAGCATCCGGCGGAGCTTGCCAAGGATCGATTCCTCGCGCAGCGGCGCGTAGTTCTGCTCGTCCTCGCTGCCCTGCAACCGCTGAACGAGCGATCGCTGTGTTGCGTCCAGGTTGCGTGGAATCTGGACATTGAGCACGACACGCTGGTCGCCCCGACCACCGCCGCGGATCCGCCCCATGCCCTTGCCCCGAAGCACCGCGAAGGTCCCTGGCTGAACGCCAGCCTCGATTGTCAGCTTCTCGCTGGTGCCGTCAACGGTGTCGACGTCAACTTCGCATCCAAGAATTGCCTGGGTCACCGTCAGGTCGACGACGCTGATCAGGTCGTCTCCCTCTCGGACGAATCGGTCGTCAGCATCAACGTGAAGGTTCACGTACAGGTTGCCCCGGCCGCCGCCCATGCGCCCGCTGCCGCCGCGACCGCTCAACCGAATGCGCTGCCCATCAGCAACGCCGGCCGGCACCTCGACCTTGAGGGTGTGCCGTTTGACTTCCTCGCCGGATCCCGCGCACGCCGAGCACGGATCGGTGACCACGCGGCCCCGCCCGGAACAGGTGGGACAGACCGTTTCCTGGATGACCTGTCCGAGGATCGAGCGTGTTACCCGTCGCACGCGCCCGGCACCGTTACATGTCTCACAGTTGGCTACACCGTCGGCAGTTGCGGCGCCACTGCCGTCGCAGGTGCTGCACTCGCCAACGGCGTCGTACTCGATCTCCCGCGTGGTGCCGAGCGCGGCCTCGGCAAATGTCAGTGACAGAGAGACTGCAACATCGTCGCCGCGACGTGCACCGTCAGCGCGGCCGGCCCCCGACATTCCACCCATGCCGAAGACGTCGTCACCGAAGAACGCGCCGAGGATGTCCGCCAGTGAGCCAAAGTTCGCAAACTGTGGTTCCCACTGCTGCTGCTTGAGCCCTTCCTCGCCGTACTGGTCGTAGATCGCGCGTCGCTCGTCATCGGTCAGCACTTCGTAGGCGGCCGTGACGTTGCGGAACTGCTCTTCGGCGTCGGCGGCATCGTTGACGTCCGGGTGCAGCTCGCGAGCGCGCCGGCGGTACGCTTTCTTGATCTCGTCGGCGCCGGCATCGCGGCTCACGCCCAGCAGTTCGTAGTAATCAGCCATCGAGCCTGTGGCACTCCCGAAGTCGGTGCGGTGATCGGCCATGGTCGGCAATCCTACTTTCAGTCGCCATAGAGTTCGCCAAAGACGACGCCAAGATGGTCGGCTGCGGCCGACACAGCGGCAATCGCTACCGGGTAATCCATCGCCCGCGGACCAATCACTCCGACGGTACCGAGCGTTCGGGCGCCTGTGCCATACGATGTCCCAACCACCGACAGGGGGTGCAGCTCAGGCAGGTGGTTCTCTCGGCCGATGCGCACGGCGACTCGCCGCTCGCTCCCACCGCGGGTGCCGCGTCCAAGTGGCAACACCGTGCCGCGGAGCGCCTCAAGCAGCCTCTTGCGCTCATCCAGCATCCCCACAAGGTCGACGACCTGTGACAGGTCGCTGCCGATCTGTTCGAGCAGGGCAGTCGTACCACCGACGTGCACGTCCTGTTGGTCGTCGACGAGGCTGGCAAATGCCGGTGTGACCATACCCAGCACCCACCGCTCAGAGGCAGACAGTCCAGGGGCATCCAGACGGCGGCTCAGCTGGTGGCGTCCCAGCGACGTGCCGACCAGCTGGTCATTGCAGTACTCAGCGGCCCAATCCACCAGTCCTGGATCGACCGGCTGCTGCAACGTTGCTACATGCCGTGATACCTCACCCGTTTCCGTGATGCAGACGACGCAGAGGACGTGCGGTTTGAGCTGCAGCACTTCGACGTGCCGCAGCACTGTGCCGCTGGTGGGCGGGGCAGTGACAAGTGACAGCACGCCGCTGGCCTCGGCGAGCAGGCGGGTCACACTCTCGATCTCGTCCTCAATGTGACGAGCCAGGGCGCCATCTGCATCGGGCGTCTCGGGCGCGGCGTCTTCGCGATCGGCCTGACGGGTGACGCCGGCGGGCGTGGAATCTGCCTGACCGTTGACGCAGGTGTCGACGTACCAGCGATACCCCTCGTCAGTCGGTACCCGGCCGGCCGACGTATGCGGGTGCTCGAGAAGCCCCATCTCCTCCAGCCGCCCCAGTTCGTACCGGATCGTCGACGAGGAGGCATCGACCACGCCCAGCTCGACGAGCCGCTTGGAGCCAACGGGTCGACGCGTCGTGGCGAACTCCACCACCACGGCACGCAGGATCGACTGTTGGCGCTCGGTCAGGACCATGGCTGAATGATACGGGGAGCCGCTTCTGCAGGGATCAGACGAGAACTTCGCTGATGACTGAGTTGAGCATCATCCGACCTCGCCGCGTCAGCGTCAGCGCCAGCCCACCGTCTGGCAGGTCAGCTACTGCCAGCACGCCACCGGCTGCCAGACGGTCGAGTGCGGGACGCTCGATATACGTCGCGGCATCGCTGGCGCTCAGCTCAAGCGGCTGCGACAGACGCATCCCCAGCATGATCCGTTCTGCGCCTCGCGTCGCTCGATCGATCTGTTCACGCCGCTCTGGCGGTGCACTGCCGTCCTCGACGGCCGCCATGTACCGCGGAAGGTTGGGCAGGTTGTTCCTGCGAATCGCAGCCACGTCTCCGCCGTCGACTGACCGCGTACTGACAGCACCGATGCCAACCGCGTCATAGTCGTGCTGCAACCAGTAGCCCAGATTGTGCCGGCTGAGGCGCTGTCCGCGCGCAAAGTTCGCGGTCTCGTACCACTCGTATCCGGCACTGGTCAGCGTGTCGACCACGAGGTCGTAGTGGTCGTCGATGTCTTCGAGTCCGTCGGGGGCGGGGCCGGTTCTCCCGAGTGTATGGGCCAGGCGTGTTCCGGGTTTGAGTTCGAGTTCGTAGGCAGAGATGTGATCAGGACCCAGGTCGATGATCTCGAGCAGGTCTTCGTGCAGGTCGCTCGTTCGTTGTCCGGGAATTGCCCAGATCATGTCGATCGACAGGTTGCCGACACCAGCGTCACGTAGTCGCTCGACCGCCGATCGGACCGTGTCAGGCGTGGCGCGCCGCTCCAACACGCTGAGCACATGTGGCGACAGAGATTGTGCACCCAGTGACACACGAATCCGAGGATCCCCCGCCAGTGCAGCCGCAAGGCGATCGTCCACCGTTTCCGGGTTGCACTCGACGCTGAGTTCACCATCCTGCGCAAGCAGACTCATGGCCCAGTCGATTAGACGATCGAATGCGCCTGGCTGCAGCAGAGTTGGAGTTCCACCGCCGATAAAGATCGTGTCGTACACCGCCGCGGTACTGTCGCCATGCTCTGACTCGTACCGGATCCGCCACTCCTGCTGCACCGCGGCAACGTAGCGGTCATGCAGTTCGGGCTGCGCGGAGGTCGTTACGAAATCGCAGTAGCCGCAGCGATGCGCACAGAACGGAACGTGAACGTACAGATGCGATGCGTCGCGACCGATCAGGGAGCGATCTTGCGACCACGCTTCAGTTTGAGCGTTATGTCCCAATCCCATGTGCGGGTTCCGCTTCCTTCGGTGCCGTCGCCCGGCTCGGTTACTCGTCGCGTCATGTGAATCTCTACTCGACGCTTCCTCAATCTCGACGTGCGCACGGTCGCACATGCCGATCCCTCGCCTTTGCACGCATCCCAGGGACCATCACCGTGCGCAGTTCCCAGGGCCGCCAAACACGTGGTACCGCTTTGGTCGACATCGTCATTCAACCGAATGAATACCTCAGACCGGCGCCTCGAGATGCGTACCACTCCAACGTCCGCATCGGCACCCATTCGCCGAAGCCGTCGGCTGATATCGCACGTCAGGTCACCTGTCGATGTGTAGTGGGAGCTCCCGCGAAGCGCAACACCTCGATTCGGCCAATACCAGTCGTAGAATCGGACCGGTCGTCGCTTGCGAAACGTGGTTTCGAGGTTGGTGAAGGTATCGCCCGCGGCATGTTCAGTATCAACGCGGTATGACCACGTTCCGCTCAGCCCAACAAGTCGATAGCGGTAGCTACCGAATGCCACGGACGCGTCCTGTGGTGTCTCAGATCCAGCGCTCGCCGGGGAGCAGCAGATGAGCATTGTGGCGAGCATGGCCACAACCACGGTGAGCGTGCGAATCGAATGTCCTGCTGCGCGAAATCGCATTGAAGTCCGTTCCCCTCGTGCAAACACGTCGACCGTCTGCTGGATGCCACGCAAGTGGCACGGTTCTGGCGCGATCCTTCCACTTTGCATCATTCGGCAATCATGGTTGCCAAAGATCGTTGACCGTCAGTCGTTGCTCGAGTCGATGTCCAGTACGCTG
>CAYNNW010000029.1:0-7943 GCA_964398435.1 uncultured Gaiellales bacterium
TTGTTATATCGCCCACCGATTACCCCACCGCAGCCCCGGGTACAGCCTGCAGCGTGAGCACGCACGCGCCACGCACGAGTCCTCCGACATGCATGAACGTCGATCGACGATCGATCACGTGCTGGACCGCAGCATTGATCTGCGCCGCTTCGCTGGCCACTTCGGCCTGCGGCTTTTCATCAGCCGCAGAACAGACGTGGGCTCGACAGGCAACGTCAATTTGTCACTCGCACGCAGCGAAGTACAAGCAGCTGTCCTCATCGGAAAAAGAGCTTCGCGAGGATCGACAGTATGTTCGGGCTCTGGCAGTAACCCGGCAGCGGGTTGCAATCACTGCTGAGATGACTGCTGATCTAAAGAAGCTTGACGCACCACCGGAGCGCCAAGCCAAGGTGAACAGCTGGCTGCTACAGCTCGATGAGGCGGTCAAGTACGGGAACCGCTACGTTGCGGCGGGAGTCCGCTCGAATCCCCGCGATCAAACGCTCTTCGAGACATTCAGTACCGAGGCGAACAACGTCGCTCGATCACTCGAAATTCCTCAATGCACCAAGATCCCGTGATCGCCCGACGGTGCAGATGCGAAACCTAGGTAGTTCGTCTGACTCGGGGCTGGCGGGGCCGTCGTATTCTGAGGTCACAGGGAGCGAGGCACCGTCCCAACTAGCCCGCTTCCATCGTCCCAATACCACGTCCCACATAGAGCGACCGACACGTCCGTCCCACGTATTACACGGCCGCTCACCTGTCCTGATACACGGGCCCGCCACCAGCGGGCCCGTTGTTATATCGCCCACCGATTACCCCACCGCAGCCCCGGGTACAACCGGAATACCCAGGCACGTCGTGCGCATTGCTGAACTGGTCTGCGGTGTACGGGAGCGGGTGGATGCGATTAGTCGTTCTGGCAGCAGTGGGCCTGGCCATCGGCGGCGCGAGTGGAGCGATGATTGCCAATGCCAGTCGTGACGCGTCCCTGTACTCAGGAAAATCACCGATCACGACGTACCGGAAGCAGCACCGATCTGTCTGTGCGACGTTGACAGCGGCAGTCAATCGACGGATGTCGCGTACAGCGCGCGACCAGTGGCGCAATCACCAGGTCCAGCCAGACCAGGTGGCCGACGCCTACACCTTGATACTCACCGATTTCCGAAAGCTGGATTCAGCCGGCTCGCGATCGATGCCACGGTTCCGTACGGCCCTGGCAACCAAGCGCGACAGGCTGAGATCACACCCACGCGAAATTCTGGGAAAGATCGGGGACACGATCGACCGTCGCCCTGCCTACAGCGATGCCGTCAACGAGAATTGGTTCAAGCTGGTTGATCAGCGGCTGATTCCCTCCGATCGAACCTGCCCCGCAGTTCCGGCCGCTACTGAGCTCATTACGTATCCGGCACCGTACGACACTGATATGGATCGACGCTTGCCACGAGCCGGCAGATTCCGCGATCTGACTCCCGAGGCAGACGAGCGGAGCGCCAGCGCTGCGTCCAGCATGGGACCAGCCGGCGAGGCCCCCGAGACGACCGAAGCGGGCGGTGGACTCGAATGAGCGAGCCCGTACGACCGCCACGCCACATCACGGCGATCACGGTTCTGGTCATCTCGATTGTTGTTGGGATGGCCGGAGGCTACTTCGTCACCGTGCGAATTCGGCCGAACTCGCCTCGCGCGGAGCTCTGCGCGCGAGTTCGCGATGTCGACGATCTCTGGACCCGCTCGGATTTCAACAGACACGTGGAACCAAGATCGCGCAAGGCGCGGAAAATTGCCTCGCAGCTCGATTCGTTGCGTCGCGATACCGCTCGACTTGCGCTTCGCGACCCTGAGCTGGATGGACTGCGACAACAGTGGCTGGATGCAATGAAATCAACGGCACATGACCTACGGAACGATGACACGGGTGGCGAGAAACTTGAGGATGCCACCAACATGACCGCCCCCGAGGAACTGCGCACCGCAGCACATTGCGGAACACCCGATCCGGCGCAGGACTAGCGCTCCCCGCTCGTACCTATCGACGAACGCGGCGAACCAGTGCCCTGGGAATCGCTGTGGCCCCGCGCACCAACATCGTTCCCGACCACATCGGCAGCTCCGACACCGATTCGGCCAGTGCCAGGTGCAGTGCAAGATCGGGCATTCGCAGCACGGGATCGCCATGCGATACGAGCAGCACGTCTGGTTCGAACTGCGCCAGGCTGCGCGGCGGCAGCAGTCGGGTCATTGGATGGACGGCAACCGGCTCGTTCAATACGGATTTGAAGTACGAGGCCGCACCGAGCGACTCGCCAACCACGAGGATGAAATGTGCCGGCCACCAGACTGCAACTTCAGTCCACCATCTCCCACGGGTTGCGACGGGAACGATCTCCAGTTCATCCAGCTGATCCGCCGCGTCTTCCACACACAGCGCGCGTGGGCCCACGGATCGTGCTGTGTGACGATCGGGCACCACAATCGGTACGGCATGTCGCTCAGCCACCGCAACTGCGTCACGGGTGTGGCGATCGATCGTGACAACGATGCCGCTGACCCGCCCCCTGCGCTTGAGAGCAGCGTCCAACCCCCGGCAGTCAATTGGATCGATCAGCCAGATCGCTCCGCTCTCCAGCACCAGCGCATGCGACGTGCGCTCCATGAATCCCTCATTGGCGGGACGCCATGACAGTGAATGATCGTCGGCATGAACGACCTCCAGCGCCGGACGCGTATCCCGCTTGCGGGCGCGTGAGCGCGTGCGCCCACCAGCCCGACCAGCGCGCGCTGTTGGCGTCTTCCTGGATGCTGCGCTGCCGCTCACGCCATCAACTCGACTCGCTCGAATCGGAAGTGCCGCTGCGCTGCAATCTCTCTGCCAATTGTGGGTGCACTCGTCGCTCGCGAATCTCGTCGAACAGCGCGCCTGCCAGTTCGTCGAGGACCATGACCTGCTGCCCCTCAGACCCGCGACGCCGCACGCTGACGGCCCCCCCGTCGCGCTCACTTTCACCCACAACCAGAATGAGTGGCGTGTGCAGCTTCTCCGCGTCACGAATCCGGCGCCCCATGCTTTCAGCGCGGTCATCAACGTCCACGCGCAACCCCAACGCCGTCAGGCGTTGGCAGACCGTGTGCTCATACTCACAGTGATGCTCTGAGCTGACGGGTACGACGGTGGCCTGCACTGGTGCCAACCACAGAGGGAACTCGCCCTCGTAATGCTCAATCAGGATTCCAACAAACCGTTCCATGGATCCCAACAGCGCGCGATGAATCACCACCAGCTGGTGCTCAGCATTGTCCTCGCCACTGTAGACAAGCTCAAATCGTTCAGGCAGCGAGAAGTCCAGCTGCACCGTGCCGCACTGCCAGGTGCGCCCCATGCTGTCGTGGATGTGGAAATCGATCTTGGGCCCGTAGAACGCACCGTCTCCCGGATTGAGTTGATACTCAATTCCATGTCGATCGAGTGCCGCGGCAAGCGCCGCTTCGGCCTTGGCCCACATCTCGTCACTGCCCATCGATTTGGCGGGTCGAGTTGACAGCTCCATCGACCAGTCGTCGAACCCGAACATCCGATACAGGTCGAGCACGAAGTCGAGGACACCGACAACCTCCTCCTCGACCTGATCAGGTGAGCAGAAGATGTGTGCATCGTCCTGGGTGATGTGGCGAACACGCATCAGACCGTGCAGCACACCCCCAGGCTCGTAGCGGTGCACGAGTCCCTGCTCATTCATCCGAACCGGCAGGTCGCGCCAGCTCAGCCGCCGCGTCTTGAGAATCGTGGCGTGCGCCGGACAGTTCATAGGCTTCAGGCCAAACTGGCGGTCATCACCCGGCTTGGGCTGGGTGATGTACATGTTGTCGCGGTAGTGCTCCCAGTGCCCAGAACGCTTCCACAATTCCGGGTTGTACAGCAGCGGCGTCTTGACCTCCTGGTACCCACGCGACCGGTGCTCGCTCCGCCACATGTCAGTGATCGCGTTCCACATCACCAGGCCGCGCGGATGCCAGAACGGGCCCCCCGGGCTGACATCGTGAAAGCTGTACAGATCGAGCGAGGTTCCCAGACGACGGTGATCGTTCTTGCGGGCCCGCTCCAGATTCTCCAGGTGCTCTTCGAGACGCGCTTTCGAGAAGAACGCTGTTCCATAAATTCTCGTCAACATTGGCCGAGATGCATCGCCGCGCCAGTACGCGCCGGCAACATGCAGCAGCTTGATTGCCTTCATCGGCTTGAGCGACTGAACATGCGGCCCGCGGCAGAGGTCGGTGAAGGCACCATCGGGCGACTCGTCATCCCTCGCCGACTGGCGGTACAGAGTAATTCCGACGTCAGCCGGAAGATCCTCGATCAACTCAACCTTGTACTGCTCACCGAGATCCGCGAAACGCTTGAGCGCATCATTCCGGGAGATCTCACTGCGGCTGAAAGATCGCCCCTCCTTGACGATGCGACGCATCTCATTCTCAATCGCCGGCAGATCGTCGTCGCGCACCGACACGCCGTCCGGGAAGTCGAAGTCGTAGTAGAACCCGTTATCGATCGATGGGCCGATCGTGACCTTCGTGCCGGGCCACAGCCGCGTGACAGCCTCGGCCATGACGTGCGCGGCTGAATGTCGCAGCACTGCAAGCGATTCCTCATCGCGGTCGGTCAGTATCCGAACCGTCGCCCCGTCCGGTAGCGGCAGGCGCAGATCACGAATCTCGCCATCCACTTCAACCGCGACCGCTGCACGTGCAAGACCCTCGGCGATCGACAGCGCAAGGTCGAGTCCGGTTCCACCGACAGGCAGCACACGCTGCGAGCCGTCCGGCAAACTGATGGTGACCTCATTCGAGGTGGCAAGTGATCCGTGTGACGTCATGGAGGCATATTACCCACGCGTGTGGGAATCACCCGCACAGATGATCGAGATGCGATTCAGAGTTCTGATCACAGGCGTCGTGCTGATCGGCACGATGGCGCTATCCGCATGCTCGAAGGACGGGGGGACACAGACCTCTACGCGTGCACAACGGGATGCTCGCCCCACGTATGCCACGCTGGCAGGCCCCAAGCTGACGCCGCCACCGGCGATTCGACGACAGCTCGCTGCTGCGCGGGCCCTGGCGGAGCGCCGGTGCCCACAGCTCGCGCATCTGGATCCGCGCGAGGATCCGACACCGTTTCTGAACGTTCTTGCCGGCCCGCCAGCGACAGGCAGCGCAGCCGAGCGAACGGATCTGGCCCTCGTACAGCAGACAGCCAGACACCGCACCGCCTCGCGCTCAACACGCGCTCGCAGCATCGATCACCATGGCCATACACTGCTGAAGAACGATGCCGTACGGCGACTCGAGCGTGAAGGTCGAGAGGACGATGCCTCCAGACTCGCGGCCGACATCGACACGCTCGTCGGCAGTGTCGACTCGGTGTCAGACGCGGGCAAGCTCCGCTTTGGACGCCGTCGCCCGTTCCGCGTTGACGACACCCTGAGCACTGTAGGCGAAGAACCTCAGTCGGCCTCATACCCGTCAGGCCATTCGTCGTCCTCGGCTGCCACAGCCTGGCTGATCACACATCGACTTCCAGCACAGGGCGACCGGTGGTTTGAGCGAGCCGACGAATTCGCCTGGTCCCGCGTCTATTCAGGCGTTCACTATCCGAGCGATGTCGTCGCCGGCACACTGCTGGGAACGTGCCTCGCCGTTGCAACCACGGCAACCACAGTGGATACGTAGGACACACCTGCCACTACATCGCCACTACTCCATCGGCAAGGGCATGGTCGTGCTCACCAAGCGGGCGATAGTTCCACCGACCATGATCCGCAACCTGCCGCGCACGAGCATGGAGAGCTGCCCGCGCGGCGTCCGATGTGTCCTCACCGAGAAAGCGGATCCCCCGTGCATCCAACACGCCCGCTGGGCGGCGCAGCACATCGTGAACCGCATCGATCCGCCCAGGAATCAACAACTGGCCAAGTTGGTGCTGTACGGACGGAGTGAGCACGGTTTCGCCATCTGGGCCCTGAAAGAACCACTTCAGACGCGGGACGAGCGGATCCTCGGTAGCACCCCGTCCGGCAAAGCCGTGGTCAATGTAATACGGGGTGGGGCGAGCCTTCAGAATCATGCCGTTGCCGTGGTGCCTGTCACTGTTGGCAATCAGATAGTCAAGCGCCTGCAACGCCTGGCGATCTGCAATGGCTGCATTCCGTGCTTCCGCCGCCTGCAGTGACGGGAATGCCGCCGCGTAATCGGCCGCCAACTGTCGATCCAGGTCCGCGACACCGGCGATTCCCGCCTTCCAGAACGGGATGCCGTCCAGGTGCTGAATCCACACGCTGCCATCCTGACGGCGAACGCTGATTGGGACGAGATGATCGATGCGGATCAGCTCGGCCATCGCGTAGCCGTACTCGTCCTGCGCAGCCTGCGCAGTGCTCGGCTTGGTGATCGCCGCCAGCTCCGCCCCACGCCGGCCCGGGTCCTGTAGATGAACAAGCTCGACGGCTCCGTTCGTGCTCGTCGGCGTAACGACGATCTCGCGCGGGGCAATTTCCTGCCCGGTCAGTAGTGCTTCCTTGAGATCCGCGACCGGCCAGGGTGAGGTCTGACGCGCCATTCGCGCGGCATCGGCAGTGACGATCAGCTGCCGGTCTTCGAGTGGCGCACGAGGCAGGAGCGAGCGACCAGCAAGGGGGAACTCATCGCCGATCCTGGCCGCCAACTGTCGCTGCACGCGCCAAGCCGCCCCGGCAGCTTCAGCGGCGCCAGCACCGCCCGCGGCTGCGATCGGTTCGTCGATCAGGCTGACGGCTCTGGTCAGGTCTGCAATCGCCCCCGGCACGAGGCCGTCAAGGTCGCGACCACCACCCTGAATCGCCCGCATCAGATCGGTTCGAGCGGCCGAGATGTGGTGGATCGCGCGATCAGCAAGCGCAGTCGCAGCGTGCCCCGCAACACCAGCAGCAACGATCTCGTTCTGGCGCACAGCAACAGCAAGGTGCCACGCAGCACCACGCACGCTGTTCTGTACCGCACCCACGCGATCAGCCCCAGTCAGTCGAATCGTCCCGCCGGATAACGGTTTCCCGCTCCTCCCTACATGTCGAATTGAACGCCGCGCCCGTTCCCGCCGATGATCTGCGATACCCTTCGAACAAGGTTTGTCAGGCAGGTCCTTCGGGGATCTGCCGGTCAGCCCACAACCCCACTACACAGGACTGCCCACGATGACCCCACAGGTACGGCGACCGCGAGGAGGCGTCGTTGCTGCGGGGCACCCCGCAACGGCCGACGTTGGCGCAGCAGTCCTGGCTGACGGGGGCAACGCCGTCGACGCAGTCGTTGGCATGGCATTTGCTGCCGTTGTCTGCGAGACGACGCTGACCTCGCTGGGTGGCGGAGGGTTCTTTCTGATCGGGCGCACGCCATGGGCAACCACACCCCACCCGTCGGATCCGGTATTGATCGATGCCTACCTGAGGCAGCCCGGCATCGACGCGCCGTCGCGGAATCGCTCACCGTGGGTTCGGCACGACCTGGAACTCGGCGGCACAACACTTGCTTTTGGAATCGGGCCGGCATCAGTCGGGGTTCCGTGCCTGCCGCTCGGAATCGCGCGCGCCTCCAGCCTGTTCGGCAGGCTGCCATTGACCCGCGTGGCGGCACATGCGGCTCGATTGGCTGACGAAGGCGTGGCCATGACGCATGCGCAGGCCTACGAGCACAATCTGCTCCGATCGCTGGTAACGCGTGATCCCGAGGGAAGAGCGATTTACCTCGTATCGGACCCCAGCGTCGAGGCACAGGTTCGAATTCGTGAGCCGGGCGAGCTGTTTGCTCAACCAATGATGGCTGCCACGATCGAGGAGCTTGCAGCAACGTCATGTCGATCCATGTACGACGGCGGGCTTGCACGACGACTGCTTGCCTGGAGCGGCGAGCGGGGCGGGCGGATC
>CAYNNW010000029.1:7953-8320 GCA_964398435.1 uncultured Gaiellales bacterium
GACGAGATCTTGGGCAGGTTGAGGTCGAGTCCGGGCGAGCGGGGCGGGCGGATCACGCGGGCCGATCTAGCTGCTGCCCAGGCACGGGATCGCGAGCCGCTCACCGTACGACTCGGGTCTATGGCAACGATCCACACGAATCCAGCCCCGTCACTCGGGGGAACAGTGCTCGCTCACCTGATACGCCGGATGTGGCAAGGCGGCGCGTGCAGCCGTGGACGACGTGCTCAGGCCCAGGTCGCCAATGCGCTCATCCGCACGATCAACGACCTGGATCTGCCCGTAACGCATCCTCCGGCGCACGGAGAGCCAGTTGCGTTTCCAACCGATGCCGCGCCGATCTCCGACTCGCGAACACGGAACACCG
>CAYNNW010000029.1:8330-11419 GCA_964398435.1 uncultured Gaiellales bacterium
GGGCCACAACGACCGTGGGCTTCGGAGCGGGTGAATACCTGCCGGGCACCGGAGTACAGCTGAACAACGGCTTGGCCGAGTACGACTACACGGTGCATCGCGCACCCGGTGCGTCCGTCCCCAGCATGATGTCGCCCACACTGGCAATTGGCGAGCGAGGAACGCTCTGTATCGGCGCAGCCGGAGCCGAGCGGATACCACAGGCGCTCGCCCAGGTGATCGGACTGATTCTCGCTGGATATCCGCTCGAGCGAGCAGTTTCCGCGCCGCGGTACGTATGGGACGGCGACACCCTCCACATTGAGTCCCCGTACGGTAATGCGTCGCTTCCCGGAATCGACAGCGGCACACCGCCCGTCGAGCGATGGGACAGCCTGGACAGCTATTTCGGCACCTGCAATGCGGTGCTCGCCAGCCGCCATGGGGCGCATGGCCAGGGCGATCCGCGTCGAGCCGGAGGCTCACGCACCGTTCCCGCCACCTGACCCGCGTCGCACGGTGCCGATCAGTACAGCCGCGGCGTTCGTCGATACGGGCCACCCAACTCGCCAGTCGTATCGATGATGACTCGCTCACAATCAGATGCAATCTGATTCCGCATCGGGCCGCCGTTGCCCCCGAGGGAGGGCTCTGGGGTATAGACGACAGTGTCGTAGCCGGTTCCGCAGATGGCGATGTCCGACCAGGTCATGTACATCCGATCCCAGCCGGGACCGCCAACGAACATCACGGGAGTCTGCGACTCGAGCGACACCAACGTGTCGTTTCCGCCGGCGCCAACCAGCAGTCGAACGCCTCCGCCGGTTCCACTGCACAACAGGTCATTCCCGGCGCCTCCGTTAACGTACTCACGCTCGCTCGATGCAGCAGCAGTCAGCGTGTCGGCAGCAGTACCACCCTGTGCGGCAAGGATGAACGGTCCAAAGAATGTCGTGACAACGGGCCTGCCGGCGGCTGGCGCAGGCGGCTCCGGACACATTGATCCAAGCACACCGTCAGCGGCGGCGGCAGGCGACGCAGCTGCAAGCGCACCCAACAGAACACCCAGCAACACTGGCATGCGCAGGTGCGCGGCGACACGATCGATCAACGCAGTGCTCATCGAGATTCCTCCTGGATGCTCGGATATTGCATATCGCCAGTATGCTAGTGAACTTGCCATTAAGTCAACAATCTGCACTGGCGGACGGGAAGTCCACTCGCCCACTTCAGTTCCGGGTGGGCGTGCCGACAATCTCAGTGCATGAACGACCACACGCAGCCAGTCGGCACCTCCATCAGTGCTACCGCCCACGAAGCCGCTCGGATGAGGTCGCGACTGCGCGAACAGGCCGGGGATACGGCGGCGGCCGTCGACCACCTGCTCGATGCAGCAGAGCTGGCGGCATGCGCCGGCGACGTCGGCGAAGCGCTTGACGACTTCGACCGGGCCATTGGGCTGACCGATGATGCGGAGCGGGCATCAGCACTGATGAGGCAGCGAGCAATTCTGGCCGCACGCGCCGGCGGAGCCCGCGAGCGCGCACATCGCCTCTGGCTGGCAGGACTCGCTCGTCTTGAACGAGACGATGCCAACGGGCGAGCCCAAGCGCTCTTCCATCTGTTTCTGACTGCTGACAATGACGACGACGAGCGTTCGACATTCCTGGAGCAGGCCGCGGAGTGCGTCGATTCGACCGGTGCTGCGGGGGGCTGGGCGCGCTTCGCCTCAGCGCGCCGGGCTATTGCCAACGGTGAGTTCACCTCCGGAATCGACAGCGCAACGGCCGCACTGACCGATGCTCGAGACTCGCGGGATCGATACCTCGAATCGCTGGCACTGAAGTCAGTCGCATACTGCATGGGATCACTGGGACGACTGGACGAGGAAATCCACTACATGCGACAGGCGATCGCCGTCGAGGACGCAGGCAACATGTACGCCGAGGCCGCACTGTCACGGCTCAATCTGACTGTCCCGCTGGTGGAACTGGGACGCATTGGCGAGGCACTTGACCTGTGTCAGTCACTTGAGACCCACGTCGCACAACACGGTCTCGGCGGATCGCGCGCGCGGTACGTTGCCACACAGGTTGCATGGTGCCTTCTCGAGTCAGGGCAGGTCTATGGCGCACTGCGCACGATCATGACTGCCGTCGACCAGCTTGACGGTGGAGTGGTGCACACAATTCCCGAGGCGCTGACGGCACTGACAGCGACAGAGATCTTGCTTGAGGCGAACGAGCCCGACCGGGCCGCGCAGTTGCTTGAGTCGGTGGTGCGATCTGGCATTCCGAGCCGCGAAGCAACTATTCGCGAGCACGTGCAGATGATGGAGTTCAAGCGAGCCTGCCCCGAGAAGGTTGCTCCCTCGCAGATCGGCGATTGGGTGGCAGCACTCCAACCGGCCTGGCGGGCGCGTGCAGTTCTGTGGTTTGTTCGTTCGGCTGCACGCGCGGGAGACTCCACCGCCGTCGAGCAGGCTGTGAAGCTCGTTCGAGGAATGAACGTCGATGCACAGCCGGGCAGCTGGATCGACTGTGCACAACGGGAAGTTACTGCGACTGCCGCAATGCTGGCCGACGGATCACGCACGCTCCTGCGCTCGAGTGAGCAATCGTGGGCAGATTCAGGATTCGCCCTTGACGCGCTGCGGGCGAGACTGACCTCGCTACTGGTTGAGTCGGACCCGGCGACTGCCCGCTCGACCCGTCATTCGCTGCACGGCGACCTGGTGGAGTGCGGCGCACTCTACGACGCCCACTACCTCGAATCGATGCTCCCCAGCAGTGACGAGGACCGACCTCTTCTGGCCGATTCACCGTCGCTTGCGCAGCTGTCCACCGATCTCCTGTACGAGCTCTCGAGCGCCGCAACCGTTTCACACTACGGGCACGACGCAACCATCATCATGGCCGGAGCTGAACACGATGAACTACTCGTCGTTATCGAGGGCTTCGCAGCGGTTACAACGATGCTCGACGACGGTCGCATGTTCCGCAACGACATCCTTGGGCCTGGAGACATTGTTGGAGAACATGTCGTCGTCGGCCCCGACGCCCTGCCAATGCACCAGGAAGTGTCGTCACTTCGCGCAACTCGAGTGGCAC
>CAYNNW010000030.1:0-8130 GCA_964398435.1 uncultured Gaiellales bacterium
AGACAATCGTGACGACTGTTCCCGACAACGCGGTCAGCAGCGTCAGTGCTGCGCCGCCAAGGGTCAGACCGGATCTGCCGGTCGCGCTGGGATGTGGCTGGCTGTTCCGCATGCTCTCGTATACTTTCTTCATGCAGCCAAACTCTCCCACGCGCGCGAGAAGGACGGGGTCGTTCGTTCCGTCTGCCTCGGTGGCCCCATGGCGACTGGCCATGGTTGCGCTGGTTGCGGTAATGCTGCTTGCGCCCGGCCTCGTGGGCCAGGCGGTCACAGGATCGTCACAGCCGACGTCAATGGTCGCTCGACCGTGGCAGGGATGGGGCTTTGCCAGCTCCGTTTTCGCAGCAAGCTTTGTCTCTCCGATCGCGTCGCCTGGTGAGGCCCTGACCGCTGCCCGTACGATGTGGACGGGTGAGCCGGCAACTTCGGGATCGACCTCGTCGAACGCTGCAGCACAGCCGAGGCCGACATCGGTGCAATTGCTCTACGTTCCGGGATCCCAACGACTCGAAATCGAGGCACTGACTGCGTCAGGGCCCGACAGTGTCACGATTGACCCGTCCGGCAACGGCCTCGTCTGGCAGGTGGAAGGCCGTTTCCCTCCATCCGACGCCGTCGGCACGGTGGCAGTACTCGACTATAGGAGTGGTCGGGTGCTCTGGCGCGTTGAGGATCTGACCAATACTCCCACCAGCAATGCGGAGGACCCAGCGTGAGTCGAACCCTTCGACAACGTCGCGCGCGACGACGACAGATTCAGGCGCGACGCCGCAAGGTGATCATGGTGCTGAGCGGCTGTGCCGTCGCTGCGGTTGGTGCCATTGGATACGGCGTTTTCGATTACCTGCGCGGTGATGAGCCGTGGCCAACCACGAAGACCCTGAAGCCCGAGCGCATCGGCGAGAACTCGATCGTCTACGCGATCGACGGCACGCGGATGGGCGTGATCCAGTCGGATCAGAACCGAACGATCATTCCCGCTGCTGCCATGGGCAAGTACACCGGCAAAGCCGTAGTTGCGATCGAGGATCGCCGCTACTTCGAGCACGAGGGCGTCGACCCCGAGGGCATTCTGCGCGCGGCACTTCGTAACGCCGAAGCTGGCAGCGCTGTCGAGGGTGGTTCGACGATCACGCAGCAGGTGGTGCGTAACCTGTACAAGGAGATCTCGACCGAGAAAACCTTGCGTCGCAAGGCAAAAGAGGCCACGCTCGCCATTGAGCTCGAACAACAGAGTGAGTGGACCAAGAAGCGGATTCTCGAGACCTATCTGAACCTGGTCTTCTTTGGCAACAACGCATACGGAATCGAGGCCGCAGCCCAGACGTACTTCTCGAAGCATGCGTCGGCGCTGACACTGTCAGAGTCCGCATTGCTGGCGGGTCTGCCGCAGAAGCCAACGGAGTACGACCCGTTCCGCAACCCGCGTGATTCGCGGGCACGTCGCGACAAGGTACTGAAGGCGATGTTCGCCCAGGGCATGATCACGCGAGGTGAGTACACAGCGGCAGTCGCCCAGCCGATCAAGCTCAAGGCGGGCCGGCTGTATCGCGAGCGCAGGTTGCCCTACTTCTTTGACTTCGTCGAGCAGCAGGCCATCAAGACGTACGGCGCCAGTGCCGTTCGACAGGGCGGGCTACGTATCTACACCACGATCAGCCCACGCCTGCAGCGGCTGGCGGAGCAGGCGATCCGAACCACGTTGACAACTCCGAACGGACCGTCGGCGGCAATGGTCGTGATCGACACCAAGACCGGCGAGATCCGGGCCATGGGGTCAAGCGAGGACTACGAGACATCCCAGTTCAACCGAGCTGCTCAGGCACGTCGGCAGCCCGGATCCACCGCAAAGATCTGGACGCTGGCATCGTTCGTGCGACGGGGAATTGATCCCAACTCCACGTACTACACGTCGCGCCCAATCAAGGTTCGATACAAGGGAACGACCGACTGGTGGCAGCCGAAGACGTACGACAACTCATACCGTGGCAGCATCAGCATCGCCTCGGCGACCACGGCATCTGACAACTCGGTGTACGCCCAGATGACTCTCGATGCCGGCCCGGACGAGGTTGCCCGAACCGCACACGACATGGGGATCAGCAGTCCACTCGAGGAAGTCTGGTCGATCGGTCTGGGATCGCAGGTGGTCACGCCACTTGAGCAGACGAACTTCTACTCGACGATCGCCCGCGGCGGTCAGCGCATCGATCCCAAGGCAATTCGGTTCATCAAGGGCCCCAGCGATCAGCGAATCAATGTCGCAGCGGCACGCCCTCGGCGCGTGATGGAGGATTGGCAGGCAAAGACCATCGTCGAAATCCTCGAGCGAAACATGACCTCGGGTACGGGAACCGGAGCTCAGATCGGCCGCAACGCCGGTGGCAAGACGGGTACGACCGACGATCACAAGGACGCCTGGTTCTGCGGAATGACGCCCGAGCTGACAGCGTGTGTCTGGATGGGATACAACGTGCCGCGCCCGATGCCAGGGGTTGCCGGCGGGTCGTATCCGGCAACCATGTGGCGCAAGTTCATGGAGCCTGCGCTCGCACGCAAGCCTGAGCACGAGTGGTTCACCGTGCGTGGCACTCCGGAATGGATTCCGTTCCAGTCGACCTGGGCCCAGAATCCTGGATTTGACGTGTCACTCGGCTCGCCGACGCCACCGCCTGATGCCAAGGACAAGGATAAAGACAAGGACAAGGACAAGGATTCCGAGGACAAGAAGCCGTCGAACGATGGCAACGGTGGTCGCAATCAGGAGTCCACGAAGCCTGCCGGTGGCGGTGGCAACGGTGGCGGCGGCAATGCGGGCGGCGGAACGGGTGGCGGTACGACTCCAGCGCCCGCACCAACACCAGCGCCGACACCTGCTCCGACCGGGGATGCGGCGTCGCTGACGCCGGGCTGATCATCTGTTCAGCACAGGCCGCGCCGGGCCTGCACAGCTGGGCGGACGGCCGCACGCCTGCCTTGCGGCTGTGATCCGCACTGCGGGCGTGATCCAATCCAGCCATGTCAGCACGGGCCCCAGAGTTCGACGCGCCGTATCGCGGCACCGAAATCGCAATGATCGTTGCGCTCAGCGTCGTGCTCGGCAATATGCGAATCGTCGAACTGCCTCAGGGTGGCAGCATCGCCTTCGGAACCCTCCCGATCCTGGTCCTGGCCATTCGTCGGGGCTTCGGTGCCGCCGCCATCGCCGGCGGCGGGGCTGGACTGCTGCACGCGATGATGGGGGGCACGATCATTCACCCCATCCAGTTCCTGCTCGACTACGGGTGCGCCTATGCGGTGCTGGCTGCTGCGGCCATTGCCGCGCCCGGGCCTGACGAGGAGCCCTCGAAATTACGCTGCTCAGTGGCCGTCATCATGGCCATGTCGCTGCACCTGCTGGTCGTGACCATCTCGGGTGCGATCTTCTTTGCTCAGTACCTGCCCGCCGCTGATCCGTTTGCTGCAAGCGCCGTTTACAACGCACTCACGGTGGTCCCTGAAACCGTGCTGGCGCTGCTACTCGTTCCAGTGCTCGTGCGCGCGGCGGTGCGTGCAGACGGCCCGCGTCACAGCGGCCGAGCTGTCTCAGCAGCGGCAGTGCACCCGCGACGTGCCGTTCACGCCGTCTCAGTCTCCCCACCACCAAGGCGGACCGAAGTGCGTGCAATGTCGTCGCTTCCACCGCTCGTACAGCAGGCGTCGCAGCGTGGCAGCAACAGTCAGTTGCCACCTGTTGAATACCGTGCGCCGTCACTCGTAACGGCCCGATCGGTCAGGTAAGGAACCAACCCTTCTGGGTGGCGAACGACGCTGCCTCGGCGCGGTTGCGCACATCCAGCTTGCGGAAGATCTCTGTTGCCGCTCGACGAACCGTACGACCGGACAGATAGAGCTGCTGGCAGATTTCCTGGTTCGTGTACCCCTGCGAAATGAGTCGCAACACGTTCCACTCTCGGTCGGTGAGGTTGTACGGCCGACCCTGTGCCGCCGTCTCGCGCAGTCGCGACCAGAGCATCGCTTCGAGGTCGGGCTTGAGTGGCGGACGACCACCGGCTGCCACAACCCGAACCGCTGAAGCAATCTCTTCGAGGCTCGAATCCTTCAGTACATAAGCCGCTGCACCGGCCTGGTTCGCCTCGAACAGGTCGTCCGGGTCCTCGGAGTACGTCAGTACGACGCAGCGCGTGTTCGGATGGCCATCCATCACGTTACGCACAAGCTGTAGCCCCTGCTCACGATCGGGCATCTTCAGGTCGGTCAGCACGACCTGTGGTCGGTGCCGGGCAACTCCGCGAAGCACCGATGCCGCATCGTTGCATGCGGCGACGATTTCGATTCCCGGCTGCTGCCCGAGGCCTCGTCGCAGGCCTTCGAGCACCACGGGGTGATCGTCGACGACGATCACACTGACCGCGTTGGCATCAGACATGGGTTGTCTCCCTTGGTGGTGATGGGTCAGCCAACTGGTGCACGATGGCACGCAGTCGGGCCTTGAGCTCCGCCGATCCCGACGTCAGCCGGTCGGTGGTCGATCGGAACGCTTCTTCATCGGACCAGTCGCCTGTGGCGAGGTCGCGTGCGGTCACTTCCAGCTCGTCGAGTCGACGAACCAGATCGTCTCGCATTCTGGTTGAAAGTCCCTGCCGCATTCGGGCGAGTGCCTGATAGCGAACCCGGATCTGCAGTGTCTCCAGGCGGTCGAGCAACCGTGCCCCCTGAATCGCACACAGCCCGATGATCACAAGGTTTGTGCCATGAATCAGCATCGAGCGCAGTGTGCCGCCGTCGAGCTGGTCGTTCAGATGTGCGAGTCCCGTGCCCGCTGCGACAGCTACGACGCTCGCTGCAAGTGCGCGGGCGGCTGCTCTGCGTCCGCCCAGAATTCCAGCACCGATCAGCAGCGTTGGTGCATACAGCAGCATTGCTGGCTGCAACCCCGCCGTCAGCGCCAGGGCAACGATTGCTGCCTCGGCGATTGCCACTGCGACCCAGATCCACTCGTGACTGCTGGTCAGCGGTGGGATGTATCGGGAGGCCATCGCTGGGACCACAACATCAATCGTGGTCAGAACCAGAACCAGCAATGCGAGCAGCCCGCTGGGACCACCGCCCAGCAGCCCGGCTGCCAACTGAACGATTGCGACGATTCCCAGTGACGTTCGCAGCGCAACGAACAGGCTGAATGTGTTGCGCCGCAGTGTTCCCGTGTCGCGCTCCAGCAGTTCATCGGTACCACCGATCGGCATCGGTGCCTGAAGACGAACTCGTGTGCCAAACCCCGGCTGCGAGGCAACGACGACTTCGCCACCGCAGAGCCGGGCCCGCTCCGCCATTTCGCGAAGACCGTAGTGCCCTTCCTTCTCGGTAATCGTTCCGGGCGGATTGTCGAAGCCAACTCCGTCGTCAGTGACCGACAGCACCAGCAGCTCGTCGACGACACTCAGATCGATGTCGATCCCTTGTGCCTGCCCGTTCTTGAGCGCATTGGTCATGCACTCACCGGCAATCGACCAGATGTGCGGCCGCATCCACGGAGGAACGCGGGCAGTGTCACCGGTGATCGAAACATCAATACGCACGCCGGCCTGGGTCGACATTCGCCGTGCTTCTTGACGGATGAGCGAACCAACGTCGGTTGCGAGCAGCGGTTCGTCGGTCTGCGAAAACAGATCGTCGAGCATGCGATGGGCTTCGCCATATCCGTCCGCCAGGGACGTCAGTCGTTGTGGTGCAACGTCGCTGGTTCCGCCGGCATTCAACGCCTGCAACTCGAAGTGCAGCCCGCAGAGCGCCTGCCCCAGCCGATCGTGCAGATCACGGCGGTATCGGCCCCGTTCCTTCGAGACCTCGGCGGCTATCTCCAGCGCTCCGATCCGGTGCGCAACGGTGAAGAATCCCGATGAAGCCAGCGCAAAGAACAGGTAGAGCACGAGGTTGCCGGTGAACGTTCCGGGTCGCTCGGCCCCATACGGTCCGGTCAGGCCAAAGACAACGTAGGCAGATGCCAGCAACCCTGCTGCCGGGAATGCGTTGACGGGTCGTTCTGCAGCCCAGGTCAGTACACACGAGTATGAGAACAGCGCCATCAACGCGAAGACAGGCTGGGTTGGCGCGGTTGCCAGCAGCCCCATACAGACGACCAGGTCAATGCTGAGCAGCGCCGTGCGCGTACGTCCAACCGGTCCCCAGCGTGCCAGTGCGGCCGTGACCAGCGTCCATGCGGCGGCACTCCACCAGGTGACCGGCATGTCCGGCCGTGTTCCGGAGGCAAGTGCTGCGGCGAGCACGCCCTGCACCAGCACCACGAGTCGCCATACGGAGGCCCAACGAAGAATGTTTGGCTGCCAGGTGACCCGCGCCGATCCGATGTCCGCGAGCAGCGGTGGCAGCTCGGCAACGGGCGCTGCCGGCAGTGCGGCAAAGGCCTGAACACGACTGGTCACTGTGACCCCCCGCCGCGCGCTGTCACCTTCACCGATTCAGGGATCGCAAAGACAGCAAGCCGCTGCTTGGCGCTGTATTTGGGATGGCAGGCGGTCAGCACCAGATGCTCACACGTCCCGCCGCGACACCCGGATCCGGCATGTTTCCGCCATGCACCAACCTCGATGATCGACCAGTCGGTTGGCGAAATGATCTTCTGCTTGCTGACCCGATACGTGATCGTTGCATACGGCATCTGCAGGATGATTTTGCTTCCCCGCTTGAGCCGGTCGATGTTGAGGAACGGCGCACCGAATGTCGTCCGGTGCCCGGCGATGGCGACGGGCTGGCCACTGCCCGGAAATCCGGTTTCGTGATAGATCCCTGGTCCCTTTGAGAGGTCGTCGTGGCTGGCACCTTTGACGACGTACTTCCTCATTCCAATCGACGGGATGATGATTCGTCCGGCCACTTCACCGTGCTTGATCTGCGCCTTCCAGGAGCGGGCCAGTGGCGCCGTTCGGCGAGCGTCGAGCGGGCCAAGATTCGCGGTGGTCGGCTGTGCCGGAGGTGTAAATCGAGCCGACTGTTGCTTGAACGAGGACTTGAGCCTGGACTGCTCGCGGGATTGACCCACGCGCGTAAAGGGATCACCCCACTGCACCGTCATGAAGACAAACAGCAGCAGCGCAGCGCCCGTGCTGATCAGCAAGGTACCGCCAAGTCGGATGGCATCGGAATATGCGAACGGTCGGGTGTGCACTCGATCCAACGGGTGTCTGGCCTCTCCCGGCCATCCCTGCGGCCGTGAGCGGCCGTCGTCTGGCCTCGTACCCGTTGTATCGGGAAATCACACGACGCTGTCGCGCCGATGCCGCGCAGAACTGCGCTCACGAGCATCGGTGGGCTGCTCGGATGGCAGGGCAGCTGACTGCGGTTGACGCCAGCGAGCCGCAGTACGCCGTGCAAAAACCAGTGCGACTGCCGTCGACAGGCCGTGCGACCCCTGTGCCTGACGGGCGGCAGCAACCGTTCGGCCCAGCGAGGGCAGCAGTGGTTCGGCAACCGATCCAAACGATGCAATTGCGATCAGTGTGATCAGTGCGGTGGCTGCGCCGAGTGCCAGCGTCAGCATCCAGGGGATGGAGCCCGTCGCAGCGAAGGCCAGCAACGTCCAGACAGTATCGATCGGCCCTGTCTCCATCACGGCTGCGACCATTGCGAACATTCCCAGCAGTCCAAGACATCCCAGCGAGAACACTGCGAGGCGATGTCGCACATCAACGACGTGCCGTGATACCAGCCACGGCCAGGCGTGCAGGGCTGGCAATGCAAGCACCACGGCATAGGGCCGAATCGACAACGCCACCACTGCCAGGAGCAACAGCCCGGTCAGCGCAACGATCGTTGTCGGCCGCGCCGCATCGGTCTCCGCCGAGCGTCGCCAGTCTGGTCCGCGTGCAACAAGCCACGCAGCTGATGCACAGCCGATCCAGATCATCAGGCCGAACACCGGGATATTGCCGAGCGTATCGGGATTGGGTGGTCGGTCGCCCGTTGTCGGGATCAGGCCGATGGCGGTGACGGCCCAGAGAATGAGTACGCCGACCACACCTGCGATTGCTGCACGGCTCACCGACCCGATTGCTGCAAGGACCTTCCAGCGGCGACGGTTTCGCAGCAGACAGTGGGCGACAAGTGCCCACG
>CAYNNW010000030.1:8140-10135 GCA_964398435.1 uncultured Gaiellales bacterium
TGACTACCCAGGTCTTGCCTGCTGATTGCAGTGCATCAACGGAATCCAGGGTTCCGGTAAGCCGCTGCAGTACCCGCATTGAATCGGCAACGCGATTGGCGGTTGGTACCTTGCCGCTGAGCCCCGGTCGCTCGGTGTTGCCTCCGGCAAGCGTGACGGCGGGATACCCCGCTCGCACCAACTGTGCCTGCTCCAGCAGTGAGACCGGGAAGGCAAGACGGACCAGCTGTGAAGACACACGGGGTAGGGCGGCCCGTTCTCCCTCAGCGATGATCGAGTCGCGGAGGGCGAGCGTCAGTCCGAGTGGCGACAGGTACTTTCCGTCCGGGGCAAGCACGGTGTGCAGTGACCCTGAACCCAGGTCGTGCAACCCCACCACTGCCACGACGCGCGCGTTTCGTCGCCCCAGCCGATCCGCCAGACTGCGTGCGCCTGCACCATTGAGGTTGGAGCCGTCGGTCGAGACGAACAGGTAGCTGCGACGCCGATCTCGTGTTTCGCCCAGTTCGTGGGCCAGACTCACGAGCAGCATCGTCGATACGGCGGTTGTGTCGGTTGCGTGACGTCCCGTGTCGTCGACAGTCGAGGTGTTACGCGGCGCGTGAATGACAACGAGTTCCGATGTTCGCCCGGGAAGCAGTGCTTCGACATTGCTCAGGCTGACCGGCTCGTCCCGTGCCGGACTGACGGTGGTATTCGGAACAGTCTCGGCCGTGATGCCCTCGAGGCGGAACCGTGATCGAAGCCACTGTGCCGAATCGATCGATCCTGGAGATCCGGCGCGCCGATCCGGAAATCGCTTCGACATGGCACGGGCGTCGTCGAGCACGCGCTCAGCGTCGGCCTCGGTAAAGGTCGGTGGCAGGGGTGGTTGCGGTGGCACCTGTGGGCGGAAACTCGATGCCAGTACGAGGACAAGCATCAGCGCGGGAACAATCCACGCCCGCCGATAGTGCCGCCAGTCCATCCAATCGATCGAACGTCGGCGTCCCATGGGGACCACGGATGATAGGCCCCCTACGCGTGCGCGTGCGTCAGCTGATGGCCTCCTGGCCCTTCGCGGACCGCTCTCAGGCCGCGGCCGGATCGCACAGAATCGGTGCGCGAATCGTAGGCAGGATTCCCAAGCGATGCTACGTTCAATGCAGGAGACATGCTCATTCGCCTGAAGACACCCGGGATTGCTCTGCTCGCATTCACGTCGGCTGCTGCCGCCGTGCTGATCGGCATGCTCGCGTTCGGCGGGGGTCAGGATGTCGCTCGCGACAACGCACGACTGGCCGAAGCTGCAGCCTCGGGAACGTTGGATGCCCAGGCCATATGCCGGTTGCGCTGCGCCTCATCGGTCACGGTTCAGGCGTCCACCGGTGAGGGTGCCGGCTTCGTCTATGACCGGGCAGGCCACATCATCACGGCCTCGCATGTGGTGACGAACTACGCGGCCGATGGCCAGCAGGCCTCTTCGGTCTATGTGAAGTTTCCCGAATCGGGCGACAGGGTCGCCGCCAGCATCGTGGGGATTGATCGGGCACACGATATTGCAGTTCTCCACGTCAATGCAGGGGAAGTCGACCTGACGGTTGCGCCATTGGAGCGCTCGACCACTGTCGCCAAGGGCGAGCAGATCATGGCGGCGGGAAGCCCGCTGGGAAGCGAAAACGCGCTCTCGGTCGGAACGGTCAGCAGCGCCTCCGAGACCGTGGCACTGGCGCTGCCCGGTATTGACGAGCGGATCATCGGTGCAATCCGGATAGATGCGGACATCAACCGCGGCAACTCGGGCGGTCCCGTGTTTAATCGCTTCGGCCGCGTGATCGGCATGGTTCAGCAGGCGAATCTTCAGACCGAAGAAGCCCGGCGCAACGGCTCGGACCATGTTTCCCACGCCATTCCAGCCTGGACGGTTCGCGCCGCCGCCGCACAGATCATTCAGAACGGCTCGGTGCGGTGGCCATCAACCGGCCTGGTGCAGTCGATGCAGGTCTCACGCAGCAT
>CAYNNW010000030.1:10145-11316 GCA_964398435.1 uncultured Gaiellales bacterium
AAGCTTCCGGCGAATCACGGTGTGCTGATCGGCAGCGTCGAAGGCCCGGCTGCCGCCGCGGGCCTGGCCAATCCGACCCGCCGCGTGCAGTTCCAGGACCAGTTCATCGATATCGGCGACCTCGTGACGTCGCTCAACGGCACAGATATCCGCACCCCAGACGACCTTGCACGTGTCGAAATGGGGCTGAAGATCGGCCAGTCAGTGCCGATTGTCTGGTGGCGTGGCGGTGAGCGACTCGAGGGTCGGATCACCCCCGTCGAGCGAATTGTCGACTGATCTGGCCGCAGCGCCGTTTGTCCTACTCCGCCGGGGTCGGTAGCATCGAGCTACTCGATGGCGCATCCGCGCCGGCGTTTGGGTGCTCCCTACTTCGGGCAGGATGCTGACGGTGGCGGTGCGGCGGAGGAATCCGCGCGCTGATGCTGCCATCGAATGTGCACGACAGGTGAGGACGGCAGCCACGGTGACTGGGACAATGCAGACCGAACGGGTCAGCCTTGAAATTCCCCCCAAGCCACAGTTCGTTTCGCTGTGCCGTTTGGCCCTGACGGCCATCTGCCGCGAGCACCGCTTCTCTGACGAGGACATCGCTGACCTCAAGCTTGCCATTACCGAGGCCTGCTCGAATTCGATCAAGCACGCGTACGGCGTTGATCCGGACGTTGACCGCGAGCGGGTGTTCGTGACGTACACCGTTGACCTTGACCGCCTGGTTGTCGAGGTGCGTGATCGCGGTCCGGGCTTCGAGTGGAGTGGTCCCAGCGACAATGAGCTGCCCGAAAGCGGCATGGGAATTTCGATCATCCAGGCCGTGGCAGACGAGTTTGAAGTGTGTCAGCCCGACGATGGTCCTGGAGCATCGCTTCGGATCACCAAGATCCGTCGCACGGCCTGACCCGACTCCTGTCCGTCGATTCATCGATACGGATCGCGGGCGTGCCAACGTTCGACGCGCCCGATAGGCTCTGCAATCCCGCAAACCGTATGGAGATACCCCATGCCCAGTCGAACCTCGACGATGACCCACCCACTGCAGCAGGTCAACTTCGGCCACAAGCATCTTGCTGACTACCGTTCGGTGCTCGTGCCGGGAATGTATGACGAAATCGTCGACATTGCCAAGGAGCTGCAGGGTCTGCGGGTGCTACATCTGTCGGCAACGGCGTTC
>CAYNNW010000031.1:0-11182 GCA_964398435.1 uncultured Gaiellales bacterium
GCTTGTCAATATGCTGTCTGTCGTCCATGACTGCCCCCACGCGTTTCAGCCTGCCCTTGTGCACAGCGTCAGTGCTCCGCAGGGATGTGAGCCAGGCTTCGGCTACGCATCTCATAACCGAGCAGCTGCGCGGCGTCGTTGAGCTGAAGGCTGCGTTGTGAGCCGTCTCGCCGCCGCAGCATGATCGAGCCGTCAGCGACCTCGCGGTCACCAATGATCGCCATCGCAGGAACACGGCGCCGGCGTACCTCGTTCAGGCGTGAGCCGAGGCGATCGTCTGCGGCGCAGACCTCGACCCGCAGGCCGGCAGCGCGCAGCGACGATGCAACCTCATGCGCGCGAGCGCTGTGGGCGTCGGCCACCGGTAGAACAGCTACTCCGACGGGTGCCAGCCACAGGGGCCAGTTGCCATCGAGCCGATCGAGCAGCAGCCCAATGAATCGCTCGAATGATCCGAACGATGCCCTATGGATGATGACTGGTGGTACCAGCTGATTGTGTTCATCCCGATACACCAGCTGAAACCGCTGCGGAAGCTGGTAGTCCAGCTGAACCGTCGCCAGCTGCCACGAGCGCCCTCGACTGTCACTCAGATGCATATCGACTTTCGGACCGTAGAAGGCTCCCTCTCCCGGTTGGACGTCGTAGGCGAATCCCGCTCCGTCCAGCGCTGCAGCAATCGCCCCCTCCGCCGCATCCCACTGCTCATCCGAACCAAGCCGCTGCTCGGGTCGCAGTGACAGCTCAACACGCGGTTCGAGTTCCAGCAGGTCGTAGATTCGTCGCGACATCTGCAGGCAGCGCAGCAGCTCATCGGCGACCTGGTCGGGACGGCAGAACAGATGGCCGTCGTCGATGACGAACTGTCGTGCTCTCAACATTCCGTTCAGATTGCCCGAGCTTTCCAGGCGATGCACGACCCCCTGTTCGCAGTAACGCACTGGAAGTTCGCGATACGAACGCGGGCGCTGCTGGAAGATCTCAACGTGGCCGGGACAGTTCATCGGCTTGAGGCCCAGTCGCCGACCATCGGCCTCGAGAAAGTACATCAGGTCGGCGAATTTCTCGGCGTGCCCTGATCGTTCCCACAGTGCTGCATCAAACAGGATGGGACTGCGCACTTCCTGCAGGCCAAACTCCTGACACAGCTCACGCCACAGCGATGAGAGTGACTCCATGATCGCGAACCCTGCCGGGTGCCAGAACACGGCGCCCGGCGCTGAGTCCGAGAAGTGGAACAGGTCGAGCTGTTCGCCCAACGATCGGTGTGAACGAATGAGAGCCGCCGAATCATCGGCGGATTGTGAGTGCATACACATGTAAGTGCTCCTGACGTGACTGAGAAGTGGTGAGCCGCCGGACGTGGATCAGCTCGCGAAGAATCCCGGCGGGAGGGAGTGGCCAGTCATGGCCGAGCGGCATCCGCCCGGCGAGCACCGAAGGCGGATGCCTATCTGGTGGTCGTCACGGTGGTCAGTGCACCGACTGCGCGCAGGCAGCAACCACCTCGGGCGGAACCGCCCAGTGGTGCGTGCTGATTGTCAGATGCGTGCAGATTCATTCACCCAGTGTAGCGAATGATTCGACACATGCACGAGATGCAGGAGGCCCAATCACTCGCCCTGACGGGCAGCGCCGTTGGCCCGGAGTGGCCATGAGCCAGCGAATCGGCTCGACTCCGGCCGGAGCGGATCTAGCCTTGCGGCACGGGTCTACTCACACACAAGGATGAATACTCACATGCCAATGATCATCAAGCCGAAGCCACTTGTCACTCGGCAGGCGCTGTATACGGGCAGCCACGGCGACGGCCTCTCCACACAGATGCCATTTGCCCAGCGAAAGTACGGGACCGGGCAGCCAGATCCCTCATTCGGAACGATCTACCAGCTGTTCGCCGGCAGGGCCGTTGGGCCCAAGGCCGGATACGAGACGATGAAGGACGCAATCGACGGAGCACGGCACCTGAGCGAAGGCGCCAAGCCAAGCGTTGCAATCTTCGAATTCGACGGGCGATTCGTTGGTCGGCGCGTGTCAATTGACACCGTCGATGGTTGGGGGCGCCAGCTCACCGCCACGTCGGCGCTCGGCTTCGAGACTACAAGCGCGGACAAGCTGAAGCTGTTCTTTGAGGGCAGTGCCGGATCGCCAGATCGATTCGCGGTGCTGACACCGTCGAGAAACGATACGACCGCGCTTCCGCTGCGTGCACTCGTTGACGGCGATGTCCAGGTCGTCTGGCCAAAGTGGAAGAGCGAAGCACGCTAGCGCCCACTGCGGCGGCTACGTGACCGCGCAGCATGACCCTGACGGTCAGTACGAGATGCGAGGGCTCCAGCCCGGCTCGTAGCTACCGTCGATAAGCGCTGCAACGTGCCACGCCGGTGAATAGCGGTCGCCGGGTTCGTAGTCGCCTCTGCAGACAACGGTGATCTGTCCAGTCGCGTCCTTGGCGAGGACAGCTATTCCCGGATAGCCCGCGGGGTCGGGCGGAAATCCCAGTTGATCCGACAGGGTGCCGTCAGCCAGCGACGCCACCTGGAACTTCCAGCCGCGCGAGTCGGCGAACGCTCGGTGGGCATTGGGCTCGGTGGGCGAAACAAGCAACACTTCGGCTCGACTGCGAAGGTGGTCGAGGATTCCGTTCATGCCATCTGCGTAGGTTGTGCAGTACGAGCAACCGGTTCCCATGTTGTGCATCAGAATCAGCAGTTCGTTGTCGCCGAAGAAATCGCTGAGGCGGCGTGGCCCAGCAACGGTGAGCAGTTCAGTGTCATCCACGGTCTGTCCGGCGAGCTGCGTGCGCAGCTGTACGAGCCGTTCCTGCATCTCATAGATCTTCAGTTCGATCTGGCGCGCTTCCTGTTGAAGGTCTTCGCGCGCGGTCGTTGTGTCGGTCATATCGATTCCCTCAGTGTTACGTGGCAAGGCCACCACGATAGCGCAATTCAGTGACCGCAAAGCCGCGACGATCATCGTGATTCGTCGCGCCGTCAGGGGCCATGCCGACTCGTTCGTAGAAAGCCCGTCCTCGCTGATTTGAGTCGAGAACCCATACCGTCACCGACGCATGTCCGCCGGAGCGTAGGTAGTCGAGCGCGGTGCACCACAGTGCATAGCCGGTACCTGTTCCAATGTGATCGGGTAACAGATAGATCGATGTCACTTCGCCAACGGTGGGCAGCGCATCATCGTCCCGGCTGCTCGCCGCGTGGCAGAACCCAACTACCTCGCCGTTGTCGACGGCGAGAAACGGTGGGGCGCCCACGTCGTCGCTCACAACCCGAAGCCACGACGCCGCCCGTTTCGACGGGTCAAGCCCATCGAGAAATTCGTCAGGCATCAGCCCCCGGTACGCCCACTGCCAGGCACGAACGTGTACGTCTGCGATTCCGGCAACATCGTCGATGGTGGCAGGGCGGATTGTCGGCGGTGTCATCGCGGGATCATGCCACAGCAACAGCCAATTCTGTGGGCGAAGTGGAATGGCCGGTCGGCCTACGTGTCATGGCCGAGCCTTATGCGGAGGTGAGCGACGATGACTTAATTGCATGCCACGCATTCGCGTACCAGACCCAATGCCATCCGCGGCTGAACGGCAGCGCGTACACCCGCGTGCCCGGATTCAGGGGACTCATATTCGCCCAGCCGTTGGTAGTCCATCGCCAGGTTGGTCGATTTGTTATTGCCAATACCGTGGCCCAGCCGCGGTACGAAGCGGCAAGTGTTGGCGACGGTGACTGTACTCGTGTGAAATATCGGACCTGTGGGGCCGATTCGTGGTAGCCGTCCGACAGCTGAACGAATAGTGCCTTGTATCCGAGCCCATCGCTCACTGGCGCATTCAACGTGGAGTGGTAGTCAATCCAGTCACGCCACACACCATCTTCAGTGGCAAATCTCATGCGTGTTGCGTCGGGCATTCCGGCCCGGGCCGGCGAGGAATCGATGCTGACCTCAATCTGTGCGCCTGTGGCAGTCGACGGAACAGTGAAGCTGTCAATGACCGGGCTCAGCCCGCCTGGCGGAAGCACCTCTATGACCTTGGACACAATTCCTGTCGACGCGCCACACGAGTCAACAACCCGGAAATCGACGTGTAGAACGCCAACGGGAAGGAATACCTTCGACCGGGTTGGGTGAATGTCTTTCCATTCACCTCCGTCGACCCGGTAGAACAGAGACGGGTAGTAGCACTCATCGCTGTCGGTCTTCCAATCGAACCCGACCCAGTTCGCGGATTCATCCGTCACAGTGGGAGCTATGACGTCGTTCAGCACCGGCGCTGCGGCGCTCGGCGCAGCCGTGCCAAATAGCATGAGAATGGCCAATGCCACGACGCGTATGCGCATGAAGTTTCCCCCTGTGGACTTTCCCCTGATCAGGCGCAATCGCCGCCCAGATCCACCTGTCTATCGTGGAGTCAGCCACCGACGTCTCAGTCGGCATCAAGCATGGGATAGCCGCATCGTGGATCACGTTGTCATAACGCACCCGACTGTGCTTCGTAGTTGCGAGCAATGAAACCGCCGGTGCGATGGAGTCCGCCGACGCGTTCATAGAACGGCGCCACGTCCTCATCGCAGATCAAGTCGACCATGTAGAGATGTTGAAGTGCCGCCTGCATGCGGCGCACAAGTTCTGAGCCGATTCCGCGGCCCTTGTATGCCGGCAGAACTTCGAGCAAGGGAATGTACGCGCACAGCACGCCGTCGCTGATGGCGGTGATGAATCCCACAGCACGCCCATCTTTCAAGGCCAGTACGAATTCGTAGCTGGAGTGAAGCAATCGCAGATGCGTGTCTTGTGACGGGGGGTTCGGCCACCCGTCGAAGAAGCCGGCGAGCATGTCGGGGGTGACATTTTCGAGCGAGTTCGTGTACGAGAGGTCATCCATGGGTGGCCGCAATTATCGCAACACCGCGCTGTCCCCAGCTACGAGCGAAGCTCGTTGATGGACCTGGGGGGATTCGAACCCCCGACCTCCTCGATGCGAAGCGGACAAAGCGTGTCCAGTGCAGTCCCTTCGAGACCACCGGAGTCCATCATTCACCTGCTCCTCGGCGTATTCCATTTGGACTCGGAGGACTCGGCAAGACCTGAGTGGACATGGACTTGGACGCGAAATGGACGCCGATTGGACTAGAATGGACACGGCGTACGGCCGGAGCCTTTGAAACACGCACCAGTTTGCGAACGATAACCGAACGGTTATAATGGTTTCATGAAGGTTGAGATTCGCCAACCGGAGTACGACAAGTGGCGGTCGAAGCTGGATGGCACCGCTCAGGCAGTGGTGACGAGGAGAATTGATTTGTTGGCCGAGCACGGAATTTTGCTCGGCATGCCAAATGTGCGGCGCCTTGCCGCGGGTCTGTATGAGCTTCGGGCAGGCAAGTATCGGCTGTACTTCACGGTGCTCGGCGATACGGCGAGGTTCCTGACATACGGTGAGAAAGACACGCAGACAAGAGACATCGAGCGAGCGCGGAAACGGATGGCATGAGCACTGACGACCTTCATTACGAGGACTGGAAGACAACGCGCAAGAAGACGTTGTCCGACCCAGCGGTGAAGGCTGAGTACGACCGGCTCGAATCGCGGTACCGTCTCATCAGCGCGCTCATCGCTGCTCGCAAGCGACGTGGGTGGACACAGTCGGAAGTTGCTGATGCCGCGGGCATGAAGCAGTCGGCTGTTGCTCGGCTCGAATCCGGCGACCGCGACCCGCAGATGAGCACCGTTCTTGCGGTCGCTCAAGCACTCCAGGTTTCCATACGTGTCGGTAACCAGACGGTTACTGCCTCTCCAACTCGGGATGCGAAGGCTTCCTAGAGTGGCAAAGGCTCTCGAAGGCAGGAAGCTCCCCGAACCTCTTGTTGGGTCGTGCCTGTGTGGCGACGTGACCTACGAAATCACCGAAGTGTTTGACGCTGGCTACTGCCACTGCCGAAATTGCCAGACGCTCACCGGAACGGCAGTGAGGCCGTGGGCGAACATGCCTCGGAGCGGATTTCGAAAGCTGTCCGGGAATCCATCGGGCTACGAACACAGTCCGTCTGGAGTCCAGAGATTCTGTCCAAGGTGTGGCAGCCAACTCTGGTACGAGCCCTATGATGACGACAGGCTCGTTTCAATCAGCACGGGCGGCCTCAACGACCCTAATGCTGTTCCTCCGCGGATTCACCAATGGCGCATGAGCCGGGTGTCGTGGTTCGAGACGATTGACGACTGCATTCGCATCGAGGACGGAACCCTCCCGCACCCAGACAAGCGCTGACCTCCTCTTGGACGCGAAATGGACGCGCAGTGAGGGGAGGTCAAGAAGCACGAAGTTCCATTGGACTCGAATGCCCTGCAATGGACGAGAGTGGACCTGGGGGGATTCGAACCCCCGACCTCCTCGATGCGAACGAGGCGCGCTCCCAACTGCGCCACAGGCCCAATGGGATCAGCCTACCGCACAGCGGCTGCGTTGCGCACCGCGCAGTTCGGGGAGCCTCAGTCGCCCCGCCCGGGCAGTCGATTCCCCAGCCATCGGGCAGCGCCGCTGACTCGGCCCCAGCGGCTCTCACGCCGCTTGCGCAACTGCCGCCGCCGCAGGCCCACGGCACCGGCCACAGCCGCAAACGCAGCCAGTGGAAACAGGGCCCTTCGTACCCAGCGGCGATTCGAATCCACGGCCGAATCGTGAATCACTTCAGCGGCGGAATCGCTCTCGTGCAGCGCCGAGGCGAAGGTCTCCTCGGCGTCGCGCTCAGCCGCTGCGCTGCTGCTGTCGTCGGCGGTGAACTCGCTGGCTGGCAGGCCATTGCTCGACTCGGTAGCCGAGCCTGTGCCGCGCGATCGATTGAATGGGCCCATGTCACGGTCCTTCCGGGGGTGGGTGAAAACCTCTACCCCGGCAGGTACCGCTCAGGCGCGTGCGTCAAACGCGCAGCGCAACGATCGGTGTCGTCAGGAACGAGCGCGCCGTTCTGTCCAGTGCCGGGGCGGCCGTGGGTCGCGATCCCGCTGCAGCCAGCTCAGCGCCTGCAATCTGCTCGCTGAGCGCGCCGGTTGCGCTGTCGAACAGCTTGTTGATGCGGGCGACTTCGGCATCGTCCAGCGCGCGCTTCTTCCAAATGGCGTCGCCCGTGGCATTCAGCGCCTTCATGACCTCGCGGCCGAGCTCGACCTTGCGCAGCATGGTCAGGCCCTCTGCGGCATCGCTCAGCGACGAGCGCATCCAGTCAAGCGCGCGGTAGCGTGCGAATCGGGTCGTGCCCAGCGTCCGAGCGGCAGCAACTGCCAGCCCGAACTCTTCCTTGGCTGCCGTAGTCTCGGTGTGACCAACCCGGTCGCGTGCGCCCGGGATTGCGCCCGACGACACCAGCAGTTCCACTGCGGTCTTGGCGATCTGGTAGCCGCGGTAGTACTTGTTGACCGATGGCAGCAACCAGCGAACGGGCACTTCCTTGCTGGCGGTGACGGCGTGGTCGAAGCTGTTGGTCGCGCGCACGAGGTGGGTCAGTCGCGTTGCTGCGTCGCCGGCCCCTACGGCAAGCTTGCCGAACCGGAAGGCGTCGCTCCCGTGTGCGCTCATCTGGACCGCGCCGGCACTGGACTTCGGAAAGATCGTGGTGATCAGGCTCATGCTGTGTTCTCCCTTGAGGGCAGCGCATCGGCCGGGTGCGTGGGGCCATCCGGACGCCGGTGCGCGCGTGTGATTCCTGGCGGGCCGAGCCTATCAGCGCGCCATGCTCCGGTTGCCGCTGCGTACGGATTTCGTAAATCCCCCTCAAGGTTCTCGGGGCTTGCGCCGATTGCAGCACCGTGCAACCTACTTGCGGATACGACAATACGCTGCAATCAAGGTGGTCGCTACGTGTTGCGATTGCCGTCGGATTGGCAGTGGCAACGCTTGCGGTGCAGGCGGCGGTTGGGACTGGTGTTGCGCGCGCCGGAGGAGTGCTGGCCGTCGGAGCCACCGAAGAGCAGGAGCTCGCCAAGATCAATGCCTACCGCGCGGAGCAGGGCCTGCCAAAGCTGGTCATCGACCACAAGCTGACCAACGCAGCCCGCTGGATGGCGAACGATCTTGCCACGCACAACTACTTTGATCACACAGATCGCTTTGGGCGTGATCCGTTCCAGCGCATGACGCGCTTCAAGTATCCCGATGACACGTATCGGGGTGAAAACCTCGCCGCCGGTAACGAGGATCCCGAGCCCACGTTTGTACAGTGGCGTGAATCCCTGCCGCACCGCGCGAACATGGTCGGGCGCAACTACCGGGCCATCGGTATCGCCCGCGCATATGACGCGAGCTCCGAGTACGGCTGGTACTGGGTGACGGAGTTCGGATCACGCGTAACCCGGCGAATGGCGACGCCCTCAATACTGAAGAAGTATCCGCCGAAGGTCCGGCGACGGATTCGCAAGCGCGTGCGAGCCTGCAGGTCGATTCGACGCGGCAACAAGCGCTGGCGTTCAAAGCGGTGCACCTGGCACATGCGGGCGGCCCGTGAGCTGGGCATGATCGCCGAATCGTCATGATTTCCCGGCCGCCGCGCCGAGTCGACTGGTAATCTCGCCCGCGGGCAACTTCAGGTGTTGCCCGTGCACCCGCTCCCAGGAGGACACCGTGGGCAGTCGATTTTCACCAGTTGCGTCACGGCTCGCGCCCGTCATCATCTGCATCGTGAGCGCAGTGATTGCCGCAGGCTGTGGACAGTACGGCAAGGTGTACGGCGAGGACACCGACTCCGGCAAGGCGAAAGCCAAGAAGAAGCGCGGTGAGCAGCTGATCACCGACAAGCCCTTCAACCTGGCCGCACAGAAGGCTGCCGGGTGCTCGCCAGCAGAGCGCAATATGAGCGACCGTGGTTCCAAGCACGTCGACAAAGCCCCGAAGAAGTACAAGGACAATCCGCCCACCAGCGGCGACCACCTGGACAATGGCGTTGAGTGGGGTGTGTATACGAAGCCCAAGCCGGACGCCCGCTGGCTGCACAACCTTGAGCACGGAAACATCGTCGTCGCCTATAAGGGGCTGACCAAGGCCCAGGTGACGACGCTGACTGCGCACCGCAAGCTCAAGCCGCAGAAGCTGCTGGTGATTCCTCGGCCAACCAACCCGAAGGCGGGTGTCGAGTACCTTGCGTGGCGAACGCGCATCCACTGCGCCAAGCCAAGCCCCGAGGCGCTGCAGTACATGATCGACAACTTCCTCGGCGACGGCGCACCGAAGCCCGAGGGGTCGTCCCCACACGCCAAGTCAGGGCGTGCGACCAAGGACGACTCGAACTAGCCGGGGCACACCGCGGGGTGCCACGGCGGCCACGACCGCGGCATTCCTTGCCCATTCGCACGCCCTGGCGGTCGACCGTCGTGCCGTGGTGGCTATGCTCGCCCCATCAGACAACAGGCACGACGACCATTTCGGCACGAGGTATTTTGCAATGACGGGAACGCGCTCCGTATTCACCGACGCGATCGAGGATCATCTGGCGCTCAAGAAGCAGAACAGCCACTTGGACTCGTTCATGCCTATTGCCCAGTTTGATGTCGGGGACCCATTGGACAGGTACCCGGGTGGTCCGGTGCGCCCGGCGGTCGGCGAGGGCGCCGTCGCTGCTGCGGTTGCAGCCGACAGTGACGCTGCGGCCGACACTGTTTCGCCAAGCGCGGCAGACGCTGCTCTTCGCCAACAGCTTGAGCCGCTGAACGGCATGACGCCCATGCTGTCGCTTGTCGAAGACATCGATGAACACGATGTGCTCAGCACGGCGATGCCCGCTGAAGGTGCTGTTGACGGTGGTGCTGTTCTGCAGTTCCCTGGTCAGGACGCTCAGCAGATGGAAGATCCGATCGATGCCATGGCCACTTCTATCCTGGCGCCCACTGCGCCGGCAACAGAGGATGCCGGCAGCGAGTGGTCCGCAGCCGACGAGGACGGCGCCGCCACGACGATCGAGCATCCCACCGGTGAGCAGCCCGTCATCGTCATCGACACCGAGGATCCGCTGACGCCGCCACAGGCACGTCGTACGACCAGCCGCTCCCGCTCCACGAAGAAGTCGGGATTCTTCAGCGGCCTCAAGCAGCGCCGTGGTCGAAGCAAGGGTGAGGCGCAGGGAACTGACATGCCCGAGGGCGATCCCAAGGGTGCCGGCTGGTTTGCCTCCAGCCCGCGCGAGTTCACCTGGGACGACTGATCTAGTTTCGGGCTGCCATCAGCTGCACCACCCAGTACAGCAGTTGTCCGATCGAGACCAGCGCGCCGGCAACGTATGTCATTGCAGCAGCGCCCAGCACGTCTGAGGTCGCTGCTGCGTCTGGTCCGCCAAGCATTCCGCCCTCTGTCAGCTGGCGCTTGGCGCGTCGCGAGGCGTCGAACTCGACGGGCAGCGTGATGATGTGGAACAGCACGGCGAATGTGTAGAACACCACGCCGACCATGATCACTGTCGTGCCACCGACGATCATGTTCATGATCATCAGCATGAAGCCGACCATCACCAGCATGCTGAACATGTTCTGGCCAAATGCTGCGACCGGGGCGAGCGCTGATCGGAACCGCATCGGGATGTACGCCTGCTGGTGCTGAATGGCGTGACCTACCTCGTGCGCTGCAACTGCCACTGCTGACACGGTGCGCATGCCGAACACCGACTCACTCAGGTTGACGCTGCGGTCGCGGGGATCGTAGTGGTCCGACAGTTCGCCGGGCACCGCGCGCACGGGCACGTCGTGCAGTCCGTTCAGGTCAAGGATTCTGCGGGCCACCTGCTCGCCGGTCATACCCGTCGACGATGGCGCGTCAGAGTAGCGGCGAAACGTGCTGGTAACGCGACGCTGTGCCCAGAACCCCAACAGCATGGGCACGATCAGCAGAACAAGGTACTCAAGTCCGAACATGACGGGCTCCTCTGTGTGGGCGCGCGCAGTGCGCTCACCTCACCCTGCCACTGCATGCAGACACCGCAAACGGCATCACCATGCGATTGCGGCAGGTTCTATGAGGTTGTTGTCAGCTTGATTCACGAACCTGGCATCCTCGTACGAAGACGTGCGCGACTTACGGCCGGCAAATCAGCCGGATGAAGCCGGATACGTAGGATCACGGTATGAAACGCTGGATCCCACTGGTTCTGCTCTGCTCAGCCCAGGTCGTCATGGTGCTCGACACCACAGTGAT